>JAACEH010000062.1 GCA_011682595.1 Anaerolineaceae bacterium | reverse complement strand
GCCGGGCCATGGCATTGGCGGCAAACTGCATAAGGAGCTTGTTCTGCGTTCCGCCGCCGACAATGTGCACCTTGTCGAACTTCCGGCCGGTCAGCTCCTCCAGTGTGCCCAGCACCTTCGCGTACCCCAGGGCCAGCCCTTCGAGGATCGTCCGGGCCATCGAGCCGATGTCTTCGGGCGGCTTCTGGCCGGTCTGCAGGCAATAGTCCCTGATGGCCAGCGGCATGTCCGCCGGGTTGATGAAGCCTTCATAGTCGATGTCAAGAATGGCTTGCAGCGGTTTGGACTTGGCGGCACGTTGCGTAATGGCGGCGTAGTCCAGGTCGGGCTCGCCCTGAATCCACTTGCGGCGGCACTGTTGCAGCGGCCACAGGCCGGCCAGGTTTTTCATGAACCGCGTCGTTCCGGCCACCCCGCCCTCGTTGGTGAAGTTGGCCGCCCGGGTCGCTTCGTTGATCTTCGGTTCCGGAAGTTCAAGGCCCATGATTGACCACGTGCCGCAGGAGATGCAGGCCCAGTCCTCGCCCTCGGCAGGCACGGCGGCCACCGCCGAGCCGGTATCGTGGTGAGCGACGGCAACCAGGGGAATACGATCGCCACCGGCAATCTCCGACGAGACGTTGTCCAGCACGGTGCCCGGCTCGACCAGTTCGGGGAAGATGCCCGGCGGGATGCCCAGCTCGCCGAGCAGGGCCGCCGCCCACTGCCGCCTCCGCGGGTCGATCAGTTGGCTGGTCGAGGCCAGCGTGTACTCGTTGGCCTTGCGGCCGCAGAAAAACCAGGCCATCAGGTCGCCCATAAAGAGGAGCGAGTCGGCGGCCTCGAGCACCTCGGGCGTCCGCCGCCGAATGCCCGCCAGTTGGAAGATGGTGTTGAACTGCATGAACTGGATGCCGGTGGCCTGGTAGACTTTCTCGGCGGCGATTTCCCTGAGCACCTCGTTCATGGTCGAGTCGTTGCGATGGTCGCGATAGCAGACCGGCGGGGCCAAGAGCGACCCGTCCCCGGCCAGCAGGCCGAAGTCCACGCCCCAGGTGTCGATGCCCAGGGCCGCCGGGGCTGCGCCCTGGGTTTGCTTGAATTTGCCCAGCGCGGTCACCAGCTCCCGGTACAGCCCGTAGACGTCCCAGTACATGGTGCCCTGAATCGTCGCCGGTGAGTTCCAGAAGCGGTGCACCTCCCGGATCGCGAGTTTGCCGTCGGCCATGGTCCCCGCGACGCCGCGACCGCTTTCGGCCCCCAGGTCGTAGGCCAGATAGGTTGCCATGGCAGGCGCCTCCTGTTGCTGCATGTTGAGCACTTCTCTAAGGACGGCTGGCCCCGATTGCATGGGGCTTGACTGTGCCGCCCCGGCAAAAGATGAGCGGATAGCGTTTGTAACAAAAATCTCCGCCAGCGGCAAGGCCGCGCGCTGCGAGAATTGGCGCGGCAGGGGGCGGTCAGTCCTGAGGGGACTTCTTCGGCACGTAGAGTTTCAGCGCCTTGCGATGGCTGATCCACCACTTGCGGATAGCTCGGGCCCAGTCCTTCTGGTGTGACTTCAGGAACTGCCTGGTCTGCTGGACGGTGGTCGCCCGAATCTTGGGCAGCGGCGGCTCCAGCCCGCGGATCGGACAACCCACCCGCTGCAACGTCCGCCGGGCCAACTCGTGGACTTCACGGTCCATGCTCGGGAAGGCCTCGATAGCCGTCGTCACAGCCAAATCCACCAGGGCCGCATCAAGCACCTCGTGGCCGCTTGTGTCGGGCACGGTCCTCTTGCCGCCGCCTTCGGGGCCATTGTCGTCAACCGCCTTTCTCGGCAGCCCGGACTCCGGCGCCGCCTCGCGCAGCACCAGGTAGGCCGCCGACCGTTTCACGCGCGAGCCCTTGGCCGCTTCGCGCAGGGCCTTGGCGGGATTCTTGGACGCCTCGATCACTTTTGCGACCACCTTCGACCGGCTGACCGTTTCCCTCTGGTGCGGGTAGACCACGGCGTACGTCCCGCCAACCGTTGCCTGTCGCTTGAGCATCCAGATCTGTTCCTGTCCGACGCGGTACTGCACGGGCCCGACCGACACTCGCGGCTTATTCTTCCCCGGCGGCATCGTGTACAGAAACTCGACGCTGCGCAAGGCCCGGTCGCCCCTGAGCACGCGGTCAACGAGAATCGTGCCGCGAGCCAGTTGCGGGTGGTCGTCCAGACCGAAACGGTCGCCCAGGTTGATTACGCGACCGACGACAATCAGATCGCTCGCCGCCACACGGTCTTCCAGTGGCAGCCAGACGATCATTGCCTGGGCCGTTGACGACAGGGCGAGGAGGCACGTCATTGCCGCCACCGATTTGCGGAACGGTTTTCGCATAACTCACTCCTTACCGATCGTGTGGCCGGGAAAACAATGGCCCATCCATTCTACCACCAACCTTGGACGAAAAAAGACCGCACCCGGTTCCGCCAAAACCGTGGGTGCACGTCGAGTTTGTAGGTAAAGTCGAGTAGATCTGGTCAACAAACCCGACGGGGGGCAAGCGGGTGCCGTGGTCACGGTGTCTGTGACCACGAGGGCGTCTGGGCGCCACGGTCTGGCCGGAGGTCAGGCCGTGATTATCTCCCCAAGGCCCGTGCTTCGCCCATACGGGCTTCGCAGAGTAGCATTCGTCATGGCCTGGCTAGGCCAGACCATGGCGCCCCGCTACCTACAAACGTGACCTGCACCCCTGGAAACCGGGCGCCGAGATGCCAGTCGGTCATTTTTTGGCAAAACGCGTTTGCAAACTCTCCGTCTCGCCGGTAGCATTGGCCCGCTGTTGTGGGGGTTGGCTCCATGGTGCGTCTTGCCGCCGCAGCCCCGGCTTGGCGGATATTTTTAATAATTTAATAAGAGGAGACTCGGATCATGAAACTCGGTTACGTCGGTCTTGACAGCTCCCATGCCGATCAGCTTACCCGCATGGTTAACGTGGAACCCCCCGCAGAGCTTCCCGAGGCGAAGTTCACGCACCTCTGGGGCCGCGACCCGGAGCGGGCCAAAGTGGTCCAGGAGAAGGGGCGGATCGAGAACATCGTCGAGGCGCCCGAGGAGATGATCGGCCTCATCGACGGCGTGGTCGTAGGCTCCCGGGCCGGCGACCGCCACCTGGCCGAGGCCCGCCCGTTCATCGAGGCCGGCCTGCCGGTTTTTGTGGACAAACCTTTAGCCAACTCCCTGACCGACGCCGCGGCTCTGGTCGCCCTGGCCGACAAACACGGCGCCCGGCTGACAAGTTTCTCGGGGCTGCGCGTAGTGCCCGAGGTAGTCGAATTCAAGAAGCAGCTTCAGGCCATCGACGCCGAGAAATATGGCGGGGCCATCAACGGTCACGGCGACAACACGAACGAGTATGGCGGCTGGTATTTCTACGCCGTCCACTCGATCGAACTGCTGCTGGAGGTATTCGGCCTGACCGGCGGCGAATTGCTGGCCGCCGAGATCGGCTCGCAGTTGCATGTGCGCTCGGCCCTGGACGACGGGCAGATCGTCACCATACAGCTCAGCGCGAAGTATCCGCCCTTCAGCCTGATCGGCTTCGTCGATCACAACTCGATCGCCACAATCGTCCCCCTGGGCGGCATGCAGGAACAGGTGGCGCGCCGCGTCGTTGGTTTCTTCCATGGGGCTGAAGACTTGGCGGGCCGCGAGTTGCTCGCCCCGCTGGTGGTCATGGAAGCGGTTCGCGAGAGTCTGAGCAGCGGCAAGACGGCTCGTTACGAGGTCTGAACGGCAACCGTCCGGCCAGCAAATCACGATTGGAGAGACCGGCTTTGCCGCCACCCAATTCAGGGCTAGTTCGACGACCCCGGGGCCGAACCAGAGGTCCGTGGGGCAGACGTCCCAAGGTTGCCATCTTGCAGTAGATGGCCTGCCTGAAGTGCTTGTTTTGGTCACCGGTGTGCGCCCGGCGTTTGTGCCCGGCGGGCAGCGGTCGGAAGTTGGAATCAAGCAACCAAGGGAGGTCAATCATGTTTCAACTCACCCTCAGTGACATTGAGCAAATCGATCGCACCAGTATCCGCATTCTGAGCGAACTCGGCGTTCGCGTCGACGACCAGGCCCTGGGCGAGCAGGCCATTGCCGCCGGCGCCAGGCCGGGCCACGAGGCCGACCGCCTGCGCCTGCCCGAGCAGATGGTCCGCGAGCTGGTGGCCATGGCCCCCGCCGAGGCGCGCTACAGCGACCTGGCGGGCCAGGTGACGGCGGTCGGTCCGGGCAGCCGCCCGACCTTCTGGACCGGGGCGGCCCTGAACTACGTGACCGGCCGCGACTGTCGGCCCATTACCAAGAAGGACCTGGCCGAATTCTGCCGCGTGGCCGACACGCTGGATTCGCTGCTGGCCGTGGTCGGAACCAGCCTCGAGGACGTGCCGCCGCAGTGCCGCGACTTCGTCGGCTTTCGCATCATGGCCGAGAACACCGCCAAGCATTTGCGGCCGTTGCTCTTTACGGCCGAGGGAATCGCGCCCATCCTGGAGATGGCCGAGGTGCTGGCCGATGGCCGGCCTCTGGTGGACCGGCCGCTGGTTTCGTTCGGCTACTCGTGCCTCTGCCCGCTGCACTGGTCGCAGATTTCGACCGACCTTTGGCGGGGCACGGCGGGCCGGGGCATCCCCGTGATGCTCAACGGCGAGCCGATCGCCGGGGCGACCAGCCCGGTCACCCTGGCCGGGGCCGTGGCCCTGGCCAACGCCGAGATCCTGGCCGGGGTGGTGCTGACCCAGTTGCTGGAGCCCGGCCGCCCGGTGGTGCACAACCTGGGCTTTGCCCACATGACCGAGATGCGAAGCGGAACCTGTCTTTCGGGCACGGCCGAGTGCGGCCTGATGGCCTTGGCCGGGGCCCGACTGGCCGCCCACTACGAGTTGCCCAGCGCATCGTGGATGTGCACCGACTCTTTTCTCGACGACGAGCAGGCCTCGATGGAGAAAATGCTGACCGGCCTGGCCCACGTGGCCGGCGGCGTCAACGTCATCTGGGGCATGGGCCAACTGGAAAGCGAAAAGACTCTTTCGCCGGTGCAACTGGTGACCGACGACGAGGTGGCCCGGGCCCTGCTTCGCTGGTGGGACGGTTTCGCCGTAAACGAGGAGTCGCTGGCCTACGATGTCATTCGCGACCACGTCGTCGGCGGCGAGGACTTTCTGGGCCATGAGCACACGCTGAAGCACTTCCGCAGCGAACTCAGCGAGTCGAACCTCCTGGCCCGAACCAGGCGCGAGACCTGGCAGGGGCAGGGGGCCACCAGCCTGTCCGAACGGGCCGCCCGGCGGGTCGAAGAGATCCTCTCCGGCGATCCGCCACAACACCTGAGCGATCAGCAAAGCAAAGACCTGCTGGCCATCGAGCAGAAGCACCTGAAGCGCCGGGCGTGAGGTTTGACGGAGGCCTGTCGCCCCGGCGGCATCACGGAAAGTTGTTGGGCGGCGGTCACAAAATCAGGAAACGGCCGTCTGCCGGGTTGACATCCTGAGAGAGCGGCCTAAACTTGTCCGGATTCATTGCTGCACCCGGGCGAGTCGGCGACAGGCCCCCAGCCCGGGACCGGTACGGTTGCGGCCCGAGAGCCGCAAGGGAGTGACCTGAGCGTGTCACAGAAACTTAGGGTCGGCATCATCGGCTGTGGAGTTATCGCCCCGGTGCATGCCGAAAGCTACGATCTTATCGACGGCGTGGAGATCGCCTGGACCTGCGACCTGGTTGAGGAGAAGGCCCGCCGTCTGGCCGAAAAGCACAAGGCCCCCAACGTGACGACCGACTACGCCGAGGTGCTGGCCGACCGGGGGGTCGACTGCATCTCGGTCTGCACCGACCACGGCAGCCACTCGCCGATCACCGTGGCCGCCCTGGAAGCCGGCAAACACGTTCTCTGCGAGAAGGCCCTGGCCGCAGACAGCGAAGGGTTGGAGGCCATGTTCACGGCCCACGCCAAGCGGCCCGAGCTGGTCTTTGGCGGCGTGTTCCAGCACCGCTTCGACCGCGACATCCAACTGCTCAAGCGGCTGGTCGACGAGCAGGCCCTGGGCGACCTGCTGACCGCGGGCACGCAGGTCCGCTGCCAGAGGACGCCGGACTATTACCGGGCCGACCGCTGGCGCGGGACCTGGGCCGAAGAGGGCGGCGCGGTGCTCATCAACCAGGCCATTCATTTCATCGACGCCCTGCTTTGGATCACCGGCGGGGCGAAGGCCGTCAGCGGCGCCTTTGCCAACCTGACGCACGGTGACTCGATGGAGGCCGAGGACACAGCCGTGGCGGTGCTGCGGATGACCTCCGGCGCCCTGGGCACCATCGAGGCCACCTGTAGCAGTCACATCGGCTGGGAGCCCACGATTTCATTGCACGGATCGCAAGGGTCGGTCGAGCTTCGGGCCGGGCAGGGGCTGAAGGTCTGTTTCGCCGACCAGGATTTATGCCGCCGGGTCGAACAGGAGTTGGCCGAGTGTTATAATGAGAAGCGCGTCGCCCTGGGCAGGCGGCACTACGGGACGACGCATCCGGAGCAGATCGCCGATTTCGTGGCCGCTGTTCGTGGCGGCGGCCGGCCGTTCGTCACGGCCGCTTCGGCCCGCCATGCAGTGGAGGTTGTGCTGGGCATTTACCGGTCGCATCAGGACGGTGGTTGGGTCGAGGTGGCCTGACGGGGCCGGTAGCACGAGGTGGAGTTTTTCCGCCGATGATTTAAGGAGCATGCGTAATGTACCTGACCGGATTTGCCGACGAAGCGGGAGTGGGCGTCGAGACCCAGATCAAGGCCACCAGAGAGTTGGGCTGGAAGTTCATCGAGGCCCGCAAGATCGACGGGCAGGCCAACATTCACGACATCAGCGATGCCGCCTTCGACGCCCTGTGCGAAAAACTCGAAGCCGCGGGCCTGGCCATCAATTGTTTCGGCTCGGCCATCGCCAACTGGGGCAAACAGATCACCGACCCCTTCGACGAGACACTGGCCGAGGTCCGGCGGGCCATCGCCCGCATGCAGCGGCTGGACTGCAAATTGATTCGGGTGATGAGTTACGCCGTGCTGGCCGGCCGCGAGCCGGACGACCAGATGGAAGAGGAACGCTTTCGCCGCATGAGAGAACTCCAGAAACGGTTCGCCGATGCCGGGCTGACCATGGTCCATGAGAACTGCATGAACTACGGCGGCCTGGGCTGGACCTACACCATGAAGCTGGTCGAAAACGTGCCGGGCCTGAAACTTGTCTTCGACACCGGCAACCCGGTTGGCTCGGCCGACCGCTCCAAGCCGCAGCCCTGTCCCCGGCAATCGTCCTGGGAATTCTACACGAACGTCAAAGCGCACGTCGTATACGTGCATATCAAGGACGGGCATTACGACGCCGACGGCGACAAGCTGGTCTGCACCTATGCCGGCGAAGGTGACGGCGACGTGAAGCGAATTGTCAAGGACCTTCTGGACAACGGTTACGAGGGCGGTTTCTCCATGGAGCCGCACCTGGCCGTCGTCCATCACAACAGCAGCGTCAAGTCGGACGAGCAGGTGATGTACGACAGCTACGTGGAGTACGGGCGGCGGTTCATGAAGCTGATCGCCGAGGTCGGCCACGGCGACAAGCTCTCCTGATTTCACCCGGAGAGCCCGAATTGGGGAGACTGGCCAACGATGGCCGAACTGCGGGCCATGACTGTCGACGACGTGGCCGACGGCCTGGAGCTTTGCCGAGAGGCGGGGTGGAACCAGGTGGCCGCCGATTGGCGGCGCTTGCTGGACCTGGAGCCGGGCGGAGTCTTTGTGGCCGAAGAGGCCGGCTGGCTGTGTGCCACGGCCAGCGTCATCAGCTACGGCACGCGGACCGGGTGGATCGGCATGCTCATGGTCCATCCGGACTATCGCCGCCGCGGCATCGCCTCGGCCCTGATGGCCCGCTGCATCCAGGCCCT
>JAACEH010000061.1 GCA_011682595.1 Anaerolineaceae bacterium | reverse complement strand
AATCAGCGATAGTCACCATCCTGTCTGAGAAGCACTACCGCCTGGTGCCGCAGGAGGAGGTGACAGCGGACGATTTGGCGGCATACAGAAAACGACAGTTGGATTCCTGAAACAACCCCATCACCCCCATACGGGACGTACGGCGAAGCTCACAGGACCGGCAGGGGGCCGAGGGCTACGGTGCTTTTCATCTGAATGCGGTAGATGCCTTTGGCCAGGCTGCTGAGGTCGAGGCGGCTCGATGCGCCGTGCACCTGGGCGGTGAAGCGCGTGCGGCTGAGTCGGCCGCGACCGCGCAGGTCGGACCATCCGAAATTCAGCACACCGATGAATCGGCTGCGGTAGGGATCGTTTTTCAGGGCGTCGGAATTTTTCCATTTCTCGGTCAGGCCGAGGTTGGTCTTCTGGCGCGCGAAGTCGATCAACCGGGCAAGAAAAGCGTTCTGGTCGTCCAACTGCGGGGCCCGCAGGCTGTTGACCAGTTCCTCGGGAACGGGGCCTTCATAGACGGCGTCGATGTTGATCGTCTGGATGGCCATCATGTGAATGACGCTGGCCGTCAGGCTGGTCTTCCACTGGGCCACACCGTCGGCCGGCACCACGACGTGGACCACCTTGATGATGGTCGGCCACTTGTTGTGCGTCTCCAGGGAATAGCCGTCGGGCGTCTGCACGGCCGCCGGCCCCAGGGTGTTGGCGACCAGTTGGCGGTTCATGTCGCCCAGCGAGATTGCGGCAAAGGGTTGGCCTGCGCATCCCCCCAAGGCTAGGCCAAGACCGGCCAGGGCCGAGACCAGAATGATCTGTCTGCGAAATCGAAAAGCCATGGCTCTGCCCCGCTGATTCCGTGAACTTACCGACGCTATCATCATCGCCAAAATACGCCGATAGTTTGATTGACAGCACGAGAAGTTGCAACTAAAATCTGCCGCTGCCGCTGCCGCTGCCGCTGCCGCTGCCGCTGCCGCTGCCGCTGCCGGTTGGCGTGGCGGCCGGCTTGGGGGCCAGCCGGGGCCGCGGCATGGGAATCGCCTCATTCGGAGGCACGCCCCTATAGAAAAGGAGAGAACGCATGAAGTACTCCGTCTTTACCGTATGCATGCCCGAGTACCCTCCCGAGGAGGCGGTCAAGCGGCTGAAGAAATGGGGTTACGACGGCGTCGAGTGGCGATTCTACAACCGCCCCGAGAAGGTCGATCCCCAGGGCGGCTTCTGGGCCGGCAACCGGGCCACCATCGACCCCCGCCACTGGCGGGAGGAAGTGCCCGCGGTCAAGCGGTTGTGTCGCCAGGCCGGACTGAAGACCCCGGCCCTGGCGGCCTATGCTTCCTGCACTGATCCGAAACAGTACAAGCCGGCCATCGAGGCCGCGGCGGCATTGGGCGCGCCGCTGGTTCGCGTGGGCGTGCCGCGCTACGACAAGACAATCGGCTGGAAGAAGCTGTACGCCAAGGCGGTGCGGTCCTACGAGAAAGTCGTCAAGTACGCCGCCCGGTTCAAGGTCCGACCGGTGGTCGAGATTCACATGGGCATCATCACGGCCAGCGCCGCCGCGGCCGCCCAATTCTGCGGCAACTTCTCGCCCCGGCGGATCGGCATCATCTACGATCCCGGCAACATGGTCTACGAGGGGTACGAGCAGTACCAGATGGGGCTGGAGATGTTGGGCCCCTACCTGGCCCACGTTCACGTCAAGAACTCGCGGTGGGACGTGGCCGGGGCGACCCGCGACGGAGCGGTGGTGTGGAAGCCGAGTTTCGCGCCGATGAAGAACGGCTTCGTCGATTTCGAGGAACTCGTGCGGTCGCTCCAGGCCGTCGGCTACAACGGCTGGCTGAGCTTCGAGGATTTCAACCCCGACAAGAAGACCGACCAGAAACTGGTCGAGGACCTGAAGTTCCTCAAGGCCATCGAGCGGCGCTGTAAGTAACAAGCCGCTCCGCCGAAGACAGAACAAGAGGCGACACCGAGTTCAGGGGCCCGCCGTCCCGGATCTCTTTGCGGGGGTGCCATGGTCTGGCGCAGCCAGGCCATGATGAACGTCCGGGCGATGATCACGGCCTGACCTTCGGTCAGACCGTGGCACCCAAGCCGTTTGGCGGACCGCGAAGACGTCCTACTCGGGCCGCGACTCTCCGGGCGGCGCTGTCGCTTCGTCGGGATGGTCGCGGAAATATAGCCAGCGGCGGTGATGGCACTTTTCGTCGTCCCACATCCGCATCAGCATCTGGTGGGTCTCGCTGTCCCACTGCATGGCCGAGGTCAGGTGCTGGTAGTGCTCGATGGCCTTCATCTCTACCCAGGCCCCCAGTCGCATCATGGCCCCCAGGCCCAGCATCCGCGACGCGCGGCCCAAAAGCCAGCCGGCGATGTAGAATGGCAGCCGCAGCACCGTGGGCCGGCCGCCGAATTCCATCAGCCGCGACAGGCTGTCGCATTGGTGCACCAGTTCGTTGTCCATGGCGGCTATCAACTGGCGGTTCAGTTCGCTGGGCCGGGCCGTCCACTGGGCGCGGTATATCTGCACGGCCATGGTCTCCAGGCCATTGGTGGCCCGCAGTATGCGCCGCGCCGTGCGAAGTTGCCCGGGCCTCGGTCCCTCGGCCCGCAGCCGCACATCGCGCGTGTGAAGCTCCCGACGAATCGTCTGTTCCAGGCAAGCCGATTGTTCTTCCATTGTCGCACCTCGCCGTTTCAGAGGAATCTCTCCAGGATCGCACTTTCATGCTAACAGCGCCACCGTCGCGAGACAACCGCCCCGGAGGACGAAAACCGCTCCGGGGCCACCGGGCGGCCCGGCCACTTTCAGGACCTTTGTTTGCGTGACGGGGGAGTTTAACCGTATAATATGCGGCCGCGTGGAAATTGACCTTTTCGTAAGGAGAGTGCCATGAAGCGTTTTGTCACAGCGTTGTACCCGGTCGCTCTTGCGGGGTGTCTTGCCCTGACCTCGTGCAGTGCCGCCGGCGAAGACGAGGTAACCTCAACCAACGAACAGACCGCGCCGGCCAAGGCTGAGCCGGCCGCCAAAACCGCGGCGGCAAAAAGCGACGCCAAACCCGGCACCCCCCCTGCCGAGACCACCGGGGCCGAGGATCTCGAATACGTGGCCCCGGGCACCCGGGCGGCCATCGACAAGGCGATCGCCTACCTGCGTAAGACTCAACTGGCCGACGGCGGCTGGGCGGCCGTAGCCGGGTCCGACAAGAGCGCCATGGGCATTTCCAGCGTCGCGACCCTCGGTCTGCTGAGGGCGGGCCTTACGACCGCCGACCCGATGGTGGCCAAAGCGGTCAATTACATCATCGGCTTCGCCAAGAAAGACGGCGGCATTTATGATGCGGGTTATCGCAACTACACGACGTCGATCTCCCTGATGATCCTGAGGGCCACCGGCGACAAGAAGCACGACCAGACGGCGGCCAGGGCCCTGGCTTTCCTGAAGGAACTGCAGTGGGACCAGGGCGAGGGTCTGGGCGTCGAGTCCAACGACTTCGGCGGGGCGGGCTACGGCAAACACAAGCGCCCCGACCTGTCGAACACGCAGTGGTTTGTGCAGGCCGTCCGCGAGGCGGGCCTGAAGCCGGACGACCCGACCCTGAAGAAGGCCCTGATTTTCGTCAGCCGCACGCAGGCCACCGAGGAAGCGCGGTTCATCGCCCTGCCCGACGGCAGTTTCATATACAGCCCGCACGGCAAGGGCGAGTCGAAGGCCGCCCAGGTCGTCCTGCCCTCGGGGCAGAAGGGCCTGAAGGGTTACGGCTCGATGACCTACGCGGGGTTCCTCAGCCTGATCTACGCCGGGCTCGACCGCAACGACAAGCGCGTCAAGGCGGCCATGGGATGGATACGGAAGAACTGGACCCTGGAAGAGAATCCCGAGATGGCCAAGCAAGGCTATTACTATTACCTCATGGTCATGGGCAAGGCCCTGCGGGCTTACGGCGAGCCGGTCATCGTCGACAGCCGAGGCATCAAGCACCAGTGGCGCAAAGCACTGTCGGCCAAGATGATCAGCCTGCAGAAAAGTGACGGATCGTGGGCCAACACCCAGGACCGCTGGTTCGAAGATTACCGGCCGCTGGTAACCGGCTACGCGCTCATAACGCTGAAGGCCTGCCAGGCCAAGCTGTAGGATACCCGGTGAGGGTGGTGTGAGTTGCAAGGGAGAACACGATGAGGAGAATGCCGTGCGGTCTGTTGGTCGCTCTTCTGACGGCGGGGCTTCTGGTGCTGAACGTCGGCACGTTGGCCTGTTCGGCGGCCAAACCCGAGGTCTCCGCCGCCGAACCGGACGGCGCTGCGACCATCGTCTCGCCGACGCGGGCCGCCAGGACTGAAGATCCGCCCAAGTTGAGCGACGGGGAAAAAGGCAAGGAAATCATCAGAAGCAAGAGCCTGCCCTACCTGGTGATCAACCGCAAGGACAAGACGGTCACCATCGACGGTTTCGTCTGCCTGAGGGAAGGGTTCCTGGAGCTGTTCGCCTGCGGCAACCGCATTCGCGAGCACGAGGCGATCGTCAGCCTGAAGGCCCGCCCGCTGCATATCAACGTCGCCCTGATGCTGCTGGGCGCCAAGCCCGGCAACCCGGTCACGGTGGCCAGGGACGGCACGTTCCTGCCGCCGGCCGGGCCGGTCTTCCGCGTCTTCGTCGAGTACGACAAAGACGGCGAGACGGTTCGCAAGGAAGCACATGAGTGGATGGACGACGCCGACACCGAGGAGATGGCCAAGCCGCAAAAGTGGGTTTTCAGCGGCAGCCAGATGAACAACGGCCTCTTCGGGGCCGACTACGAGGGCACGGTGGTCTGCGTCTCGAACTTCGCGGCGGCCATACTCGATCTGCCTTACGAGTCGAGCGACAAGAACAGCGAGTTGCTGTTCATGGCCCGCACAAAGGACATTCCCGAACTGGGAACCAAGGTCAAGCTGATCCTCCAGGCGACCGGCGAGGTGATCAAGGGCAAGAAACTGGCCTGGACGCTGGTCATCGAGAAGAACGGCTCGATGACCCTCGAAGATGCGGCTTCGTCGCTGGCGGACCTGAAAACCAAACTCGAAGGCCGCGACAAGTTCCTGCGCACCGTCCACGTGCTGGCCCATCCCGATTCCAAGGTCAGCCTGTCGCTCCAGGCCATGCGGATCATCAGCGGCTTCGGCCTGCAGCCCCAACTGACCGAACTGGCGGCCATCGCCCCGGAGCCGGCCGGCGGCGGCTCGGCGAAGTCGCCCAAACGCTGACGCGGTATCAAGAATCCAGAGGAGTATTTTCATGAGCGACACCATCGTCGGGCTGATCGCAGGAAGCGGGCTGGGCCAGGCGCTGTCGGACCAACTGACCGGCCAGGCCGGCCAGGCCCGGGAGGTACCTACGCCGTTCGGCAACCCGAGCAGCCCGGTCCTGATGGGCGAGATCGACGGCCAGAGGATCGCCTTCATCTCGCGCCACGGGCCCGGCCACATGCTGCGGCCCAGTGCGGTGCCCTACCGGGCCAACATCTGGGCCCTCAAGAAACTCGGCGTCACGCACATCATCGCCTCCGGGGCCACGGGCAGCCTGCAGGAAAAAATCAAGCCCCGCGACCTGGTGGTCTGCGACCAACTGATCGACAAGACCTTCGCCCGGGCCAACACTTTCTTTGACGACTTCGTGGCCCACGTCGAGTTCTCCGACCCCTTTTGCGGCGCCCTGCGGCAAGTGCTGATCCAGGCGGCTGCGGCCATCGAGGTCGACCTGCACACCTCGGGCACCTACCTCTGCATGGAGGGTCCGCAATTTTCGACCCGCGCCGAGTCGCTGCTGCACCGGCGGTGGGGCGCCCAACTGATCGGCATGACTTGCAGCCCCGAGGCCAGGCTGGCCCGCGAGGCCGAAATATGCTACGCCGTCGTGGCCATGGCCACCGACTACGACTGCTGGCGAGAGCACGACCCCGGCCTCGGCCGGCAGGCCCTGCTGGAGGAAATCATCGGCAATCTCAACGCCGCCACGGCCAATGCCATCAAGCTGATTCGCGCCGCGGTGGGCAAGGTGGCCGACAGCGACGCAACGTGCGGCTGTCGCGAGGCCCTGAAGCTGGCCATCTGGAGCGACCGCAAGTGCATCCCCGCCGCGGCAATCGAGAAGCTGGGGCCGATTGTCAGCCGCTACCTGGAAGCCTGAGTCGACCGGCTGCCACCCGACTCGCACAACTCCAGGCGCCCGGCTTTGTTGGCCGGGCCTTTTGTTTCTGGCGGACCGGCCGGGCCAGGTGCCACGGTCTGGCTGTGCCAGGCCGTGATCATACATCGCGAGTTCTCTCATGGCCACGCAAGCGTGGACCATGCCACCCCGGCCTGGGCACACCCGAGCGTGAACTGCTCTAATTGGAATTGGCCGGGCGCCTGTTTCTTGCGGACCGGCCGGGCAGGAGACGCGTTTACTCCACAGAAGCAGTTTCCTCTGATGGGACACCGCCCGTGAAGCCCGCAGCACCACAACTTCGGGCCGCCCTGCTGGTGGTTGCAGCCGTGCTCATCTCGGGTTCCGCCGCCGCGGCCCGGGGCGACAAGGATCAGGACGACATCCTGGCCACGGTCAACGGCGATTTCGTGGCCGAGAACCTCCTGGCCCAGGCCCGGCAGACTGCCGCCGGGGGAGACTATGATGCGGCCGGCCGTCGCTACATGATGCTCGTCGAACAGCATGGCGGCGCCGTCGTGCGGGTCGAGGGGCTGTTGTACCGGCCGGTGTGGCGACAGGTGGTCGACGACCTGTTGCAGTGGCCGGCCGCGGGGCTGGCGGCCTATCGCCGGCAGGTCGACCCGGAAGCGATGGCCATCTACCGCCAGGCCGTGGCGGACAACGATCCGGCGGCACTGGAAGGCCTGGTTCAGGCGAGCTTCCTGAGCACCACGGGTGATCGCGCTGCAATTGCCCTGGCCGACCGGCTGGTCGAATCGGGCCGCTTCGCCCTGGCCGCCTATTACTACCTGCTCGTCCTGGAGAACTATCCCGACTTGCACCTGTCGGCGGACCGCATCCGCGGCCGGGCCCTGGTGGCCGCCCGCCTGGCGGGCCTGGACGACCGGGCAGCCAAGCTGGCCCGGCTGCTGCAGGGCCGGCGGACCGACCGCTTCGGAGAAGGTACGCTCAAGGAACTCGACCGGATGGCCGCGGCCCGCCCGGCGCCCGACCGCCGCCTGGGCGGGCGGGATCACCTGACCGATCGGCCGACCGGCCTCCCCTCGGCGGTGGCCTGGGTTCGTCCGCTGACCACCCAGCTGCTCAGGAGCCGGTATCCACTGAGCAGCACGCCGGCGCCATGCGCGACCTACGACCGCGGGCGACTCTACGTGACATTTCAGACCAGCCTGTGGTCGCTGGGGGCCAAGTCCGGCGAAATCCTCTGGCGATACGACACCGATGGCCGCAGCGGCAACAAGGATCCCGTGCACTTTTATTACGAGCAGGCCCACCGCCCCCTGGTGACCGAGGGGGCGGTCATCACGCCGCTTTCCCGCGGCGGCAAGGAGGTCGTCCACGGCCGCGTGGGCGGGGTGGTCGACCTGGTTGCCTTGGGGGCGGGCGACGGGCACATGCTGTGGCGTTGGGGCCCCAGGGGCAAGGACCTCGGCCGGTCGCCCCTGGCGGTCGACACCGCGCCGATCATCGAGGGCGAGCGGCTGTTCGTGCCGCTGGCCACCATGGCCAACCTGTTCGGCGAGGTGCAGACGGCCATGCTGGACCGCCGCACCGGGCGGCTGCTGTGGCGACAGGGCCTCGGGTCGCACAACAACCAACTGCCGCTGGGGCGGTGGTCGATGCCGGCGGCGCCGTTCAGCACCGCCCTGCAGTTGCGCGGGGGCCTGCTCCTGTCCTGCGGGGGCGGGCTCCTCAGCGCACAGTCGGCCCTCAGCGGGGCCATTCTCTGGAGTCGCCAGATGCCGCAGCGGCGCGACTACGAGGTCAAGCTCAAGCTGCTGAAGGAACTGCCGGGCATGAGTTTCAACGGCC
>JAACEH010000335.1 GCA_011682595.1 Anaerolineaceae bacterium | reverse complement strand
CCAAGCCCGGCAAGGGCGGGGCCTTCCTGCAGACCAAGCTCAAGGACCTGATGACCGGCCAGGTGCTGGACTACCGTTTCCGCAGTTCCGACACAGTTGAGCCGGCCCACCTGGAGCGCGTGGAGATGGTCTACAGCTACTCCCAGGGCGACACCCACTACTTTATGGACATGAACACCTACGAGCAGGTGCCCATCGACAACGATATTCTCGGCGAGGCGATGCAGTACCTGAAACCCGAAACGCCGGTCCAGGTCCGCACCTACCAGGGCAAGGTGGTGACCATCGATCTGCCCTCGGCGGTCGAACTGAAGATTACCGAGACCCCGCCGGCCATCAAGGGGGCCACGGCCACCAACCAGTACAAGAAGGCCACCCTGGAGACCGGACTGGTTATTACCATACCGCCCTTTATCGACACCGGCGAGGTCGTTCGTGTCGATACTCGCAGCGGCGAGTACCTCGAACGGGTCAAGTAGTACTGCAACAGGTGATCGCGGGCCGCTGCAGTTGATGCGTTCATTGCGGGGAGCAGGCTCATACCATGGCACTAGAAGGCGTGACGGCATTTATCGGCAAGGGGCTGCACATGGTTTTCGGCAGCCGCAACGAACGCCTGGTTCGCGCCTACCGCCGGCAGGCCCAGGCTGTCGGTCAGTGGGAAGAACAGTTTGCCGCCCTGAGCGACGCCCAGTTGCCCGAGAAGACGGCCGAGTTCCGCCAGAGACTGGCCGACGGCGAGCCTCTGGAGTCGATCATGCCCGAGGCCTTCGCCCTGGTCCGCCTGGCCGCCCAGCGGGCCATCGGCCTGCGGCCCTACGACGTCCAACTCGTCGGCGGACAGTCCTCTTCGAGGGCAACATCGCCGAGATGGTGACCGGCGAGGGCAAGACCCTGGTGGCCGTCCTGCCCAACTACCTGCACGCCCTGGCCGGCAAGGTCCACCTGGTCACGGTCAACGACTTCCTGGTCCGCCGCGACGCCGCCTGGATGGGCCCGGTCTACGAGAAGCTCGGCCTCAAGGTCGGCCACATCCAGACGCCGATGAACTCCGCCGAACGCATTCCGCAGTACGACTGCGACATCACCTACGGAACCAACAACGAATTCGGCTTCGACTACCTGCGCGACAACATGAAGCCCAGCAAGGCCGAACAGGTGATGGGCGATCTGGACTACGTCATCGTCGACGAGGTCGACAGCGTGCTGGTCGACGAGGCGCGGACGCCGCTGATTATCAGCGGGCCGGCTTTCGAGAGTACCGAGCTTTATGCCCAGGCCGACGCGGTGGCCCGGCGGCTGAAGGCCGGGACCGATTTTGAACTCAAGGAAAAGGAGCACACCTGCTCGCTGACCGACTCGGGCACCCGACGGGCCGAGGAACTGGCCGGCGTGGGGTCGTTCTACGTGGCCCCGAACACCGAGTGGCCGCACAAAATCGAGCAGGCCCTGCGGGCCCACCATCTCTATCACCGCGACAAGCAGTACGTCGTCCAGGGCGACGAGGTGGTCATCGTCGACGACTTCACGGGCCGCCTGATGCCGGGCCGCCAATGGTCCGACGGCCTGCACCAGGCCATCGAGGCCAAGGAACAGATTCGCATCAAGGAAGAAACCCAGACCCTGGCCACAATCACCTTTCAGAATTTCTTCAGGCTCTATCGCCGCCTGGCGGGCATGACCGGTACGGCCATGACCGAGGCCGAGGAGCTCCACAAGATCTACGGGCTCGACGTGGTCGCCATTCCGACCAACCGCCCCCTGAACCGCGTCAGCCACAGCGACATGGTCTTCATGACGCTGCGCGAGAAGCAGAAGGCGATCGTCGATGAAATCCACGAGTACTCCATGCGCGGACGCCCCATCCTGGTCGGCACGGTCAGCATCGAAAGCAGCGAGAAACTTTCCAACCTGCTGGAGAAAACTCACGGCGTCCAGCACGAAGTCCTCAGCGCCAAGCATCACCAGAGGGAAGCCGAAATCGTCACCCACGCCGGTGAGCGGCATACCGACCGCTCGGGCCATCTGTGCGGCAACGTGACCATCGCCACCAACATGGCCGGCCGCGGAACCGACATCAAGCTGGGCCAGGGCGTGGTCTACGAGAAATGCCACGGGCCCTGGGACGTCAACCTGCAGGAACGCCCCGACCACTTCGGCAACAAGTGCTGCATCAACTGCCCCGAACATGACGGGACCTGCGATCACTGCTTCAAGCCGAAGCTCGACCCGGCCTTCCCGAAGCGCGGGCGGACGGAGTGTCGCGAGAATCCGCCCTGCGGGCTGCACATCATCGGCACCGAGCGGCACGAGTCGCGGCGCATCGACAACCAGCTCCGCGGCCGCAGCGGACGCCAGGGCGACCCCGGCAGCAGCCGTTTCTTCCTGTCGCTCGAGGACGACCTGATGCGCATCTTCGCCAAGGACTGGGTTGGCAACATCCTCAAGCGCCTGGGCATGGAAGAGGGCATGGCCCTGGAGCACGGCTTCCTCAGCCGGGGCATCGAAAACGCCCAGAAAAAGGTCGAGGAACACAACTTCAACATCCGCAAGAATCTCCTCGAGTACGACGAGGTCATGGACTCCCAGCGAAAGGTTTTCTACGGCCGCCGCCAGGCGATCCTCGACGCCGAGAACCTGCGGCCTCTGGTCTGGGACCTGCTGGTCGAAAGCCTGCAGGAAACACTCGACGATCGGCTGCGAGACCAATACCCATACGAGTGCATCGCCGAGTGGGCCCGCCGCCACCTGGAGGTCAACCTGAAGGAGTCGGCCCTGCGCGGCCGCACGGCCGAGGAAGTGGTGGACTACATGAAGGAGCGCGCCGCCGACGAGGCCCGCAGCCGGGCCGCCGAGACGGTCGGCGAGTTCTACGACTATCCCGAGACCGACCAGGAACTCGAGGCCGAGCTGCGGATCGACTATAAGGGCATCAGCGGCTGGGTCCGCACACGCTTCGGCATCGACCTGGCCCCGCACGAGTTGCGGGACATGACGACCGACCAGATCGAGGAGAAAGTCCAGCAGGCCGCCGCCCGGCGTGTTCTCGATTTCGACTGCTCGGCCATCCGCGAGTACCTCGATCCCGACTATCCGCTGCGGCAGGTCGCCGACTGGCTGAACAGAAAATTCGACATCCGTCTAACGGTCGAACAGTTGCGAGAGTTGCCGACGGACAAGCTGGAAGAGCAACTCCTGGAACGACTGGCCGCCGTCTACGACGACAAGGAACGCCGCTACCCGATCGATTACGCCATCGAAGAGTGCCTGAACCCGAACCTGGGAAGCGGCTCGTTCGACTTCAAGCGACTGGCCGCCTGGGCCACCTGGTATTACGGCCTGCCGGTG
>JAACEH010000334.1 GCA_011682595.1 Anaerolineaceae bacterium | reverse complement strand
GTCGAGGATGACCAGCAGGTTCAGGAACCCGGCCACCAGGGTGTAGAGCATGCCCATCTCAAAGGCCACTCTTACGAAATCGGGCTCTCCACTTCGCTTGATAAGGGCCTCCGAGGCGTACTTGGCGACGAAGGCCAGGGCGCCGATCAGAACCTGGGCCAGAAACAGAAGGTCCTCCCGGACGATTTTCCACTCGCCCAACCCCCATCCGACGACGAACAGGCCGGTGATGCAGACGAAAAAGACCAGGGCCTTGACCCGCCGCTGGAGATACCAGTGGCCGAGTCCCGGCAGCACCATCCCCAGCAACACGGCGACAACCCATGACTTTCGTTCAATCCTCTGGCTGCTCATTCGTCTTTCGGTTCCTTTTTCTGCTCGCCGGCCGGCTGCGCGGGCGGCTTGCCCTGCTGCCGCAGGCGCGAGGCGTCAAGAATAATCGGGGCGATGAAACGTTTCACAAACTCCGTGCTGGTCGCCCCGAGATGGTCGCCCAGATGGCCGAAGATGATGTACTCAGCCTTCCAGGGCATCTCGATCAGTTTCTTTTTGTAGAGGGCCTTCGTCCGCTGGGAAGCGTCCTTGGGCAAACTGAATCCGTACAGTCCGGCAGCCACGCCCGATCCGCGATCCACCGTGCCGGACAGTCCGACCCCCACGCCCAGCACTGCGACGTCGGCCACGCTGGAGAAATTCGTAATCTCGTTTCGCACGTGGGCCATGGCCGGGGTCAGATCGTACTCGGCGTTCAGGCTGGAGGCCAGCAGGCAGACGCCGTCCACCTTGACGCCGGGCGGCAACTGCTCGGCGGTAAACACGGCCAGCCCGGTCCCCGCGCTGAGGCCGATCAGGTGGACCGGCCGGCCGGGATGCTGGCCCACGTAGCGAGCCACGCGCATGGCCGAGTCGCGGGCCAGCCGGCGGTTCCGGGCCAGGTTGGACTGATCTTCAAACACGTTGTGACCAGCCGACCAGTCGACCAGTTCAATGGCCTGGTCGACGCCGCCGCTATCCAGCCCGCGGCGAATCTGGGCCGGGGCGGTGGTTATGCCGCCGGCCCCGTGAAAGACCAGGACCAGGCCCCTCTGGTACCGCTCCAGGGCGGTGTAGTCCGGCTCGGCGCAGCCAGCCGCCGCCACAGAAAGAACCATTGCCGCCAGAAGGCTCGCCGGACGTATCATGCGCCTCCCCCTTTCCTGCCCTTGGCCGACCGTGAAGCCCGCGACGTTGGGCGGCCGGGGTCGCCGGGGCCGCCGGGTTCCTTCGGGCCAAGAGGCTTGAAGGCCGGGTCGTACTTCCCGTCCAACATGATCGGAGCCAGAAATTCCCGGGCGAAACTTGTCGTCGACCAGTCCATGTGTCCGCCCAAGTAGCCTTTCTTCAGAAAAGTCTTGCCCCAGCCGGCCTGGCGGATCTTGGCATACTCCGCCCGGTCGGCCTCCGAAAGGTTCTTCGGTCTCCTGAACCCGATGAGCCCTGCGCTGACAGTGTGTTTGCCGTCCATGGTCGTAAACAGCGATGTCCCGAGCCCCATCAACGGCACATCGGTCGGCGAGTAGGTCGTAATGCAGTACTTCCGCACGTGTCGCAGGGCCGGGGCCAGGTTCCGCTGTGGGTCCAGGGCCGGGGCCAGCAGAAAAGCACCGTCCACCTGGCGTCCCGGTTTCATCTTCTCCAGGGCGAAGACGACCATGCCCGCCCCGCCGCTGTGGCCGACCAGGTAAACCGGACGGCCGGGATAGGACCTCTGGTAGTTCTCGACCAGCCGGGCCAACTCGGCGGCCCGCCTCTGGTTGCCGTCGGTGTCCCACAGGTCGGCCACGAACATGCCGGCCGGACCGTGACCCCAACTGAAGATGTAGATGGCGAACTTGACGCCGCCTTCGTCGAGCCCTTTGCGAAGCCAACGCGGACCCCAGTTGTATCCGCCCACCCCGTCGAGGCTGAAAACCAGCCCCCGGTTGAGACGCTCGGGGGCCATGTAGTCAACCCGCTTGCTGCAGCCCGCGACACAACACAAGCCCAGCATGAGGGGCGCGGCGATGGCCCATGGCGCGATTCTCAACGGCTCTTAGCTCCCAGACCCTGGCGATTTCCAGTGCTGTCGGCGTCTTCGGCCCACTGTCAGGGCAGTATAGCTTTGCAGCGGCCGGACCGCAACGCCATTATGACGGCCTACCGACGCGGTCGCGAAGTTTCTCGAACTCGTCGATCATGGCTAGAAAGTTGTCCCGCGGCGTCCCGACCGCCACGCTGTGGGAAGTCCCGAAAATGAACCCGCTGCCCGGCGGGCCGACCTCCAGCGCCCGGCGAACCGCTGTCCGCACTTCGCCGGTCGTGCCGCTCTGCAGGATTTCCAGCGGCAACCCGCCCCACAGGCAGAGCTTGTCGCCGTAGTCGCGCTTCAGGGCCTCAAGGTGAACTCCCGCCGTGGCCTGCAGACTCTGGTAAGCGTCGAACCCCGCAGCCACAAAATCGTCCAGCAGCGGCAGATTGTTCCCGCAGGCGTGCTT
>JAACEH010000333.1 GCA_011682595.1 Anaerolineaceae bacterium | reverse complement strand
CACGCCGATCATCAGGCAGTGGCCGCGACAGAAGATCGTGATCAGCAACTCCTCGAGCACCTGCTCCTGGCCCACGATGACCTTGGCCATCTGGTGGCGGATCGTCTCGTAGCCTTCGTTAAGGCGCCTGACCGCGTCCAGGTCCGAGCCGCTTAGCTGTTCCTGGTTTGCGGCGCCTCCGGCTATTTTTTCTTCCGACATCGACCTCTCCTTCCGTCGTCATGAGTTGGCCCTGGCTTGGCTGATTGCCTTATAGACTGGTCTTGACCTGCTCTTAAACACCCGGCAGGCCGGCGAGGTGGCTGCAAAAACACTCAGAATATCAACCCGGGGGCGCTCCAAGCAAGGTAATCGAGCCTCCCCCCCTCTCTTGCCGTGTGCCCGCGGCGGGGCTTGCCCGCCGTGGCGAGAGCCATGGAGCATTCGCCACGGCCGGACAGTTCGACAAGCTCACTGAAATCAAGACCGACCGTGCCACAGGACGAGGCGGTGCTGCAAGACGGGAGCGCACGGTCTCCGCTTTCCGGTTCTCCTACTTTTAATACGAGCCAGGGAATCGAATCTTCTGGAAATCCGCCCGGCAAAGGCGCTAAATCTTTCCGCCGACCGCCGGCGGCGACGAAAGACCGGTCGCCGCACCCGCCCCGGCGGACGGTCGCACCGAAAGCATCTCGTTACCGTTCTGGACATACAGGCCGCCGGGAGTCAGATGGACCTCCAACGGGGGCTGTCCCATCGAGATCGCCGGGCCGGCGCCCAGGAAAATCTCGCCAAGGAGTTTGCCCCCCGCCAGATCCAGGAATTTCAGCCGCCTTTCTTTGGTCGCGTCACCCAGCGCCCTGCGGAATCCGATCTCGCCGACCTCGTGGTAGATCAGCATGTCGCGGCACACCGTCAGGCCGTACCCGTTCTGACTCCGCCCGCCGGCTTCGTGTTGCCAGGCCACTTGGCCGTCCTTGATCCGGTAGGCCACGATGAGGTCCTCCGTATCTCCGCGACGCCAGGTGACAATACGGTCACCGAAGGCAAGGGCCTCGGTCCAGGTGGCCGAGCTGATCGCACTCCGGACGATCAGGGCCTCCCCGGCGGCCGACGCCGAGCCGATCTGCCAGATGGCCTTGCCCGTGCTGTTGGACACCGCCACGCATCCCCGGTCGAACCTGAGCACCGTCCTTTCCCGGTCGGCGTAAATAGGCGCCGCCCCGGGCCAGCCGTTTTGCCCCAGGTCGGCCTGCCAAAGCGTCTTGCCCGACTCGCCGCTGATCACCCGGCAGCCTTTTGCGAAGTCCAGGAGGACCACCACCCCGTTCATCATGAACAGCCCGCGCGTCGACATGGCCAGGGGAATCTCAGCCTTGGCCTGCCACAACTGCTGCCCGCTGTCGGCGTCTATGCATCGCAGCTCTACCGGGCCCCGCCGCTTCTGCATCGCGGCGACAACTTTTCCTCCCTCGGCGGCCAGGTGCGTGACGACCGTGTTCTGCGGCAATTCGAGTTTCCATTTCTGCCGGCCCGTCGCGGGGTCCAATCCGTGCAGTTGCGGCGCATCACCCCTCTGGTCGTACGTGCCGACGACCGTCACCCGATCGGTGAAAGCAATTGCCGATGAGGCAGCCTCGCCGGCCACCGATTCTCTGATCAGCAGGCGATTGCCGTTGATGCGCACTATCCGCTGGAAGTTCCGCCGCGGCAAAAGCCGGCCGGCCCGGGCCCCGGAAGCGGTGATGCGGCCCTTGGGAACGCTCCAGGTCCAGGCCCGTCGCCCGCTGTTAAGCCGGTAAGCAACCAGGCCCCAGTCGTGGCTCTGGTAGGCCAGCCCCTTGCTCAGCAGCGGCATGGCCGGGCTGTCCCCTGCTTCGGGAGGTTTGCTGCGCCGCCATCGGATCTCGCCGGCCGGACCGAGGCCGACCAGCCCGTCGGTCCGCACCCAGACCAGCGGCGTGAACGGCTCGCCGGAATCGACGGCAACCTGCGACGGCGTGCTCCAGGTGAGCATGCCGATTCGCCGCAGCGAAAGCCGCTTGATCCACTCGCGGCCCAGACCAGCGGGACTGGTCTTGCGCCGAGCCGAAAGCCGCCGCAAGGCCAGTCGGGCCTGGGTGGCCGGCGTCTGCTCAAGTCCGTCGCTGTCGGCCGGCAGGAAGAACCGTTCGGCCGCCTCGCGGTCGGCCACCCGGGCATAGCAGGACGACGCCTGGAGCTTATCGCCCTGGCTCTCGTAGTAGCGGGCCAGGGTCATCAGCGTCCGCACCCCGGCCGCCTGGCCGGTCGAATGGCGGACCGCCGCCTCGAGCTTGCTCACCGCCTCGGCGGGCTTGCCCCCATCGAGCAGGTGGCGACCCCATTGTTTGTACAGTCGGGCCAACCGGCGGTTGGTGGCCAGCTTCTGGTCGCGGCGCCGCTCGAGGTCGCCCAGTTGGCCTGCTTGATCGGCGGCAAGTTGCAGCAACAGTTCGGCCTTCGAGAAGTCGTTGCCCTGCCGGCACAATTCCGCCAGGCGCCGCGTCCACACGGGAT
>JAACEH010000060.1 GCA_011682595.1 Anaerolineaceae bacterium | reverse complement strand
CGAGGAACTCGACGGGCGGAGCCTGGCGCCGATTCTGGCCGGCGACTCTGAAGCGGTCCGCGAGGACTACATCATGTGCGAGGGCTGGGGACACGAGATCCCCTTCTGGCAACGGATGGTCCGCACCCGGACGGCCAAGTACATTTACAACCCGACCGACCGCGACGAGTACTACGACCTGGCGGCCGACCCGTCGGAGACACGGAACATCATCGATTCGGTCGATGCCGGCGAACTGAAGCGGATGCGGACGCTGCTCCGCGAGCGGATCGTCGAGACCAAGGACCCGCTGGGAGGCTGGAGCAAGAACCTGGCGGATTAGCAGGCGCCCGGTCCGAGATGGCCGCTGGTGCAAGGCGCCAGCCCCTTGCCTGCTGTTGCGAAAAGGAAGAACTTTTCGTCTCTGGTCCTGTCTATATTCATAGTGCCGCAGCCACAAAGCGTGGCCGGCGAATGACATACGGCGGAAGAAATCCACCCGCGGTGCGTCTTATTTGCAGGGGATGTCTGCGCCCGCCGAGGCCCGCGACCCGGGACAGGCGGCGAGGATGCCCGGTGCATACCCTAAGCTTGTGTGGCATCGATAGCTATACTTGACATGGACATCACGCAAGGATATCTTGCAAGTGTTGGCCGTCGCCTGAGAGTGCGGTGCGAGAGAAGGCGGCCACCCGCGCGGGCTTCCGGTTCCATTGCTCTTGATGATCCTCGAACGGGAAGGAATCTCTCATGCCTGAAACCAACGAACAGTTGCAGCAGGGAGACGTGGAACTCCTGCGCCAGGCCAGCCAGGGTTGCGCCCGGCTCAAGCAGGAGATCACCAAGGTCATCATCGGTTAGGAGGTGGTGGTCCGCTAACTTCTGGCGGCCGTTTTCGCCCAAGGCCACGTGCTGATCATCGGCGTGCCGGGTCTGGGCAAGACGCTGCTGGTGCGGACACTGTCGCAGACCCTGGGATGGCTGTTTAAGCGCATCCAGTTCACACCCGACATGATGCCGGCCGACATCATCGGCATGGAGCTTAGCTGCATGAGGACCGCACCAGCGGCGCGCGGTCGATGCACTTCATGCGCGGTCCGGTTTTCGCCAACATCATCCTGGCGATCAACGGTGAATCCCTCGCATCCCTGGACGAGCCGGGAAACGGATTTGCCGATGCCGCCGACCCGGCCATACTGCATGTTCACCGCTTGTTCCCCCAGCGGTTCCATGAGAGCTACTCCATCGGGTAGCTCAGCCCCCACTCGGCGCGGATGCGGTCCAGCGTTCGCATCACGGCCAACGTTTCGTCCAGGGGCATGACCTCGCTCTCGGTCCGGCCGGCCCGCAGGCAGCGTCCGACCTCCTCGGCCTCGCAGTCGTAGCCGTTGCCCGCGGGGTGAAGCTCGATGAGCTGCTCGGCCTGCCCTCGGACACAGAGGGTCATCTTCGATCCGCACCACCAGGCGGTGTGCAGGCGGATGTGGCCTTCGGCGCCCATGATCGTGGCTTCCATGGGCGTGAGGGTCCGCACGGCGGTCAGCAGGCTGGCCAGCCGGCCGCCGGGGTATTTCAGGACGAAGGCCGCCTGCTCGTCGACGCCGGTCGCGCCCAGGTCGGCCAGGGCGGCAATTTCAAGCGGCTCGTCGCCGAAGATCATCGAGGCCAGCGAGACGGGGTAGACGCCGACATCGAGCAGGGCCCCGCCGCCCAGGGCCGGATCGAAAATCCGACTCTCAGGATTGAAGTCCGCGCGGTATCCGAAATCTGCGGCCACCATCCGCACCTGGCCGATCGCCCCGTCGGCCAGCAGTTGCCTCACCCGGACCAGGCAGGGCAGGAAGCGCGTCCACATGGCCTCCATCAGGAAAAGCCCCTTCTTTCGGGCCAGGTCGATGACCTGGCGGGCCTGGGCGGCATTGATCGTGAAGGGTTTTTCGCACAGGACGGCCTTACCCGCCTCCAGGCAGAGGATGGTGTTGTCCTTGTGCAGGGCGTGCGGCGTGGCGACGTAGACCACGTCGACCTCGCCGTCGGCGGCCAGGGCCTCGTAACTGCCGTGGGCCCGGGCGGCGCCGAACTCATCGGCGAAGGCCTGTGCCTTGGCCAGGATTCGCGATCCGACGGCGGCCAGTTCCGCGTCGCCAACGGCGCTCAGCCCTTCGGCAAACTTCCTGGCGATGCCGCCGCAACCCAGAATGCCCCAGCGAATCTTCTCTGCCATGGTCGGCTCCTTCGATCGGGAAAGAGGTTGGTTCGGCGGCCTCCAGCGAGTCGGCACGAAGCGGCAATTGTCCGGAAGCCGAGCCTGGCGATTACCACAAGTACACGAAGAAGCTTGGCTTCACAACCTGCTCATTCTGCCGAAGGACCAGGAGGGACGGGGGACAGGCATACACAAAGTCCTCGGTGGCCAAAGACCCCCGAGAACTGCAAGTTGTAAGACTGGCTGGGGATCAGGGATTCGAACCCCGACAGACTGAGCCAGAGTCAGCCGTGCTACCATTACACTAATCCCCAGCTTGTTTTCTGGCCTACTCAGTATAGCCGACGGCGCCCGAAAGTCAAGGGCGGGTGGTCGGTTGAAACAGTTGTGAGGCCGTGATCTGCGGCTTAGGGGCGGCGGACTTTGACATCGAGGGCGCTGATGCCCGCGGCGGCTCCCAGGTCGATCATCGGCAGGCCGGGCGGGAGCTTCAGATCGAGCCTTACCATGCCGAGTTTCTTGCCCGCCACGGTGACCGCGAGTTGCGGCCCGGCGACTTCCAGTGTCATGGCAATAGTGCCCGTCGTGCCGCCGGGCATGGGCCAACTCTTCAGCGTTGAATGTTTGCCACCGAGCACCTGGTGGACAACGACCTTGGCCCGCTCGATGCGAACGTAGCAGAGGTTGTCGATGTCGCTGTAGTGAACGCCCAGGCCGATGCCGCGAGTGTCCTGTTTCTCGGGCCGGGCCGCGGCACTGACGCTGAGCCGACCCGTGATGGAATAGCCGGCCAACGACCACAGGGCCGGCCGCTTCGGGCTGTAGAGGTCGACCGGCCCCAGGACAACTTTCGCCGGCCGCCGCCATATCGGGCTGACCTTCGCCGCGCTGCTGCTGGTCATGCCCTCGACCGTGTTGCGGAACGGCAGATGCTTCGACAAGCCGAAGAGCAGTTTCGCGTCCTTGACGGGGGTGAACTCCTTGCGGAAGTCTCGGCTGCGGACCGCGCCCTGGGCCAAGGTCACGCTCAGCCGGCAGGCGGCGCCGGCGGCGAGTGAAGATCGCGGTTCGATGATCAGGTTGCGACCAACTCGGCGAACGCGGGTGGGCACCTTGCGGGTGCCCTGGCTCAGCCGCACCGCCCGGGCGAGCACACCCTGGGCCAGCGGCGGGACCTCGCTGTAACGAAGCAGAAACTTCGGGCGGCGACCGACCGCACCCTGGGGATAGACGTCGACAACGTGCAGCGGCTCGATCAGCTCGACCTCCAGGGGGTTGCCGAGGGCCAGGGGGTTGCCCTGGGCGTCCAGTGCGACGGCCTGGAGCCGATGGTTGCCCGGCCCAAGTGCGGCGGTGCTGAAGGAAAGTTTGCCGCCGCGGAAGAGGCCGAGGTCCAGGGCCCCTGCCCTGAGGACGATGCTCGCCGGTTTGGGTTGGCCGGCGTAGGCGACCGTTGCGGTCAGGCGATCGCCGGCGGCTGCCTTGAGTTTCGACGGCGAAAGCTTGACGCTCAGCGACCGCCCGCCGGCGGCGGTCTGCAGAGAGACTTCGGCCCACGACTGCACGGCGGCGGGAGAATCGTCGACCGCCACGGCCCGCAAGGTGTGCCATCCGTCGGGCAGCGCCCTGGCGTCAACGCTGACTGCGGCAACGAACTGCCCGTGATCCTGCTTGATCTCTCGGGTTATCTGCACGAGGCGGCCGTCGACAAAGAGGCGAACCTCCCGTGGCGTTGCGGCGTCCTTTGGTGGCGTGATCCGGACCGCGACCCGGTGAGTGCGGGAGGCCTGGTCGGACTCGACCGACAGTTCCACTTTCGAGCGCACGGCGTAGGGGGCGCATAGCGGGTCGCCGAAGACGGCGTTCTGCCAGGCCAGCACGGGAATGGCCGACCAGTAGGTCTCGGCCAGGTTGTTGCCGGCCAGGTAGTTGGCGAAGAAGGTTTCGCTATGGCCGCTGGAGGGGAATGCCGCGGCATAGGGTTCGTCGGTTGTGCCGTGAACGCCGCTCGCCCCGGCCCGGACGAACCAGGGTACGGGCACTTGGCGGTTGTAGCCGAAGGTTCGCCAGTTGGGCCATTCGGCCCCGTAGGACTCGAGCATGTCGACCAGGGCGCCGGGCAGGTAGGTGTTCGAGGAGATGTCCTTCCAGCGCAGTCCCGAGTAGGAGCCGCCGCTGAAGTAGCCCATGACGTCCCCGGCCCCGCGGACGGGTTTGCCGGAGGCCAGCAGTTGGGCCTTCATGCCCCGGCCCTGGAGCCAGGTGACGGCCTCCTGGTAGCGGCGGACGTGCGGACTGAGGACGAAGTAGAAGGCGCCCTTGGGGGTTGTGCCGTCGGCGGCCAGGCTGCGCTCGATCAGGGCCAGGGCGTCGGAGCGCTGGTAGCCGCGCAGCCAGGTCACCAGGCGCAGGTCGGGACTGCGGCCGGAGGATTGCTTGCGGCTCTCAAAGGCGAGGCGTTGATTGAAGTAGGGGTTCGGCACCGGGCGGCCGCCGGGCGGCAAACCGAGCACCGTCAGCAGGGCGGCCAGGCTGCGGGTCTTGATCTTGCCGCCGAAGTCGACCCTCAGCGGCAGGTCCGGGCAGAGGACGATGAAGTGCAGGCGGTCGGCGGCGGGATGCCGCTGGAGAAAAGTCTTGATTGGCTGGACTATTTTTTCTTGAAACACTTCCTGCGGGATCTTGTTCCGGGTGCGGAACGACTCGACCGGCAGGTCCAGCAGACAGAGGTTCCGTTGCGGCACACCGCGTGCCCGGCGATAGGCATTGGCCACAAAGACCGAGTCGGCCGAGGCCCGGTTGGCGACGATCATGACGTTGTGCGGCCCGCCGCCCGCCCGGACCGGACCGGCCAGGAGGCCGACGACCAGCCAGGGCAGCAGAACAGAAATAAACCAGTTTCGCATCATAAGGCCCTCTGATGGTCATGTTTGTTATTTGTTAGACGGCAGACCGGTTGAATGATTCAGGCCCCGGCCGGTCTGTCGGCCGGGGGGCCTATGTGCCGGACCGATAAGCCAGGTTGACGGCGGCGACGACGGCCCCGGCGACGATTCCGGCGATCAGGTCGTCGGCCATGATGCCCCAGCCGCCGGGCAGTCGCTCGGCCTGGCGAATCGGCGGCGGCTTGGCGATGTCCAGCAGCCGGAAGAGCACGAATGCCGCGGCGATGTTGATCCACGGGTTCCACGAGGCCTGCCACACGGGCAGGCAGCCCAGGCAGGCGACCGCCTGGCCGACCGCCTCGTCGAGAACGAACTGCTTGGGGTCCTTGTCACCGAAGTCCTCGAGGGCCCGGTTGCCGACCCGGACGCCGGCGGCCAGCAGGACAATTGCCATCGCGCCCAGCAGCCACGGCGCCGCCGGGTGGTCAAGCCACAGGCCGGCCAGGACGGCCACGACCAGGCTGGCCGCGGTGCCCGGGGCACCGGGGACTCGGCCAACAAAAGCGAAGGTGGCTATGAATCGTCTCATCCGTGTCGCCCTGAAGCGGGGGTGATTGACGGTGCGGCGGCTCCCGGCGAACACCTCCGGCGGGGCCACACGCGGAAAAAGGAACGTCTAGGTTTTCAAGCTCTCCAGGGCCTCGCCGAGCGCCTGGACGACGGTCTGCTGGTCGGCCTGGCAGAGGTTGTTGTGGAACGGCAGGGCGATGGTCCGCTCGCAGACGGCCTCGGTCACCGGCAGGTCGCCCTCGGCGTGGCCGAACTTCTCGCGGTAGAACGGCTGCAGATGGATCGGGGTGAAGTAGTTGTTGCACCCGATGCCGCGGCTGCGCAAGGCCTCCAGAACGGCGTCGCGGTCGGCGCGGCCGAAGCGGTCGGCCAGGCGGATGACGTAGACGAACCAGGAGATTGTTCCCTCGGTGTACGGGGCGGGCCTGACGACTTCCGGACGGTCGGCCAGGAGCCGGTTGTAGCGGTCGGCCACAGCGGCGCGCTTCTCGATGAACTCCCCCAGGCGGGCCAACTGCGAGATGCCCAGGGCACAGTTGATGTCGCTGAGGCGATAGTTGTAGCCCAGCCGCTGGTGGGCCAGCCACCCTGCGCCGTCGCCGCGGCCCTGGTTGCGGAGGCTTCGGGCCAGGCGGGCCAGCTCCTGGTCGTCGGTGACCAGGAGGCCGCCCTCGCCGGTGGTGATCTGCTTGTTGGGATAGAAGGCGAAGGCGGCACAATCGCCGAACGCGCCGGCGGGGCGGCCCTGGTAGGTGCTGCCCAGGGCCTCGCACGAGTCTTCGATGACCTTCAGGTCGTGCCGGGCAGCGATTTCCTCGATTCTTTCAAGCCGGGCCGGGCGACCGAAAACATCCACCGGCAGGATGGCCTTCGTCCTGGTGGTGACAGCCGCTTCGATTTTCGTCACGTCGATGTTGTAGTCCACCGGGTCGATATCGACGAAGATCGGGCGGGCCCCCTCGAAGAGAATGCAGTTGCTCGAAGAGATGAACGAGAAGGCCGAGGTTATGACCTCGTCGCCGGGACCGATGCCGAGGCCGCGGACCGCGCAGTGCAAGGCGCTGGTGCCCGAGTTGACCGCCACGGCGTATTTGCGCCCGATGAGGGCGGCGAACTTCTCCTCGAATTCCGGCAGCTTGGGGCCCAGGCTCAGTCTTGGCGTCTGCAGAACGGCCACCACCGCGTCGATGTCCGCCTGGCTGATGTCGGGAGCCGACAGGTTGATCTTCATTACGGCAGGTACTCCTTTCAGCACGAAAACCCAAGGGTCTGAAACGCGGCGGCAGCCTTGTGGGCCGGCGCCAAAGTGATCTTTACAGCCCCGCCTCGCCGGCCGGGGCGTCTGAAGCGTCGGCAATGTCTCCGCCGCCGGAGGAGCCGTCGCCCGGCGACGACTTGCCTGTGTCCACGCGGACCAGGCCCATCTTCAGTGCGGCAACGCCGATGGCGGTAAAGATGACAATATAGATCGGCAGTGCGTACCTGAGTCGCAGGAACATGATGCCCACCCCCGCCAGGCCGAAGAAGACCGACAGTCCGTAGTTGGCTAGAACACTGGTCCGCACGCTGCACCCGCGGTCGACGAGTTGGTCGTAGAAGTGGCTGCGGTCGCCGGCGAAGATCGGCTGGTGGTTGACCACACGGCGTACCAGGGCCAGTCCGGTGTCGAAGATCGGTAGTCCGAAGATGACCATGGCCCCGAGAAACCACTTGAAGCTCTGCCATTTTTCGGCGAAGAGGATCATGAAGGCCGCAGCCATGAAGCCCAGGAACATGCTGCCGGCGTCACCCATGAAGATTGACGCGGGGTTGAAGTTGTAGGGGATAAAGCCCAGCACCGAACCCAACAGGGCGAAGCTCAGCAGGACGATCAGCTCGGCATTGACGTACTGCGCCCCGGCGGCCGGACTCTGACGGTAAATATCCCAGGCCAGCAAACTGGTGGCCAGGACGAGAAACCCGCAGCAGATGATAGCCGTCACGCCGCTGCAGAGTCCGTCCAGCCCGTCGAGCAGATTGGTCGCATTGGCCGCACCGACCACCAGGACGATCTGGAAGGCTGTACCGAGCAGCAGCACGTACCACGTGCCTGGCGGAAAGAAGGTCCACTCGCCGATTTCCATGACCGGAAAGGCCTTGAAGATCATGCCGCCGGCGGCCAGCAGCAGCGCCGCCCCGATCTGGCCCAGGATTTTCAGCTTCGGCGAGATGTCCCTGAGGTCGTCGATCAGCCCCAGCAGCATGACCACAAAAGCCGCCCCGAGAATCCAGAACAGGCTCTCGGGCCAGATGATCCATTGCTCGGGCGCCTGGCCGCCGGCCTGGCCTCGGCCGTCGCGGCGGGCATACCTGTGGGCATCGCGGTTTCCTTGATGGCCACGACAAGCACCGGGATGGCCCAGCCCAGGAAGATGGCCACGCCGCCGAGATAGGGAATCGGTTGGCCGTGTGTCTTCAGCCGCTCGTCGGGCAGGTCGTACACGCCATAGCGCATGGCGATGGTGCGGCAAATCGGCGTCAGGATCAGGGTCAGGATCATCGCCCCGGCCAGGACCCAGACGTGGGGCCGCCAGATGCCCTGGAGCATCGTCCAACTGCCAACGCCGCTGTCGGGTAAGAACCATGCTGCTATCATGTTCCACTCCTCACGAGCGGTCCGCTTCGAGCGCTTCGGCCAGGGTGTCCAGAGCCGTGATCGTCGCCTCCACCTCTCCCGGGACCGACGGCATATCGCGGTAGAGCCCCTCCGGACGAGTCACCCGGACGGTCTGCCAGAGACGCTCGTGCGGGGCCCGGAAATCCTTCGTCGGATTGTCCGCCACGTAGGCGCACTCGTGCGGCGGACAGCCGGTCAACCGCTCAAACTCCTCGAAGGCCCGGGGATGCGGCTTTCGAAACTCCAGTCCCCAGCGGTCCGTATAGATGACATGGCCGAAACGGTCGGCCAGGCCCAGGGCCTCGAACTTGGCTCTCTGCA
>JAACEH010000332.1 GCA_011682595.1 Anaerolineaceae bacterium | reverse complement strand
CCAGCAGCAACCGATTCTTCATCGGCCGCACCTCGGCCGCGAATTCGTCCAGGCCGAGCACGTGCCGCCAGAGCACCTTGCCGTCCGCGCCGACCCGGGCCACCAGGCGGCCGCAACGAACCAACAGGTCGCCGTCAAGAACCGAGATCTCCCGAGCCGCCTCGCTCGGGGTTCTGCCCAGTCGAAGCGACCAGGCGGGTTTGCCTGTGCCGCCGTCAAGCGCCACCAGGCGGCCGTCCCAGGTGCCGATAACCAGTTGCCCGGCCACCCGGCAGGCGACCCGGCGGCCGAACAGCGGCCCGCTCTCATACTGCCAGAGTTCCTTGCCCTCGGCCAGGTCAACCAGGGCCGTCTCCTTCGTGGGCCTGCTGACCAGTGCCTGCTCGATTGTCGCACCAGGTCCCAGGATGGCGATCTTTCCGTCCGACTTGAATCCGGCCAGCACCTGCCCGGTGACCAGGTCCCAGGCCCGCACCTGTTTGTCGCCCTTGGTGAACGTGCCCAGAACCAGCGGACCGTCCGCCTGAAGGAAGGCCAGTTCGCGGGAGTTTTTCGGCACCGCCGCCGTCGACACGCAGTACCCGTCGGCCGGGTCCAGCAGATGAACCGAGTGGGTCGTCTCAACGCGAATCAGGCCGCCCAGCAGGCTCAGCCGCATGACCTGAAACGTCCGCGGCATGTAGCCGATTGCCATGCCGCGGTCCATGGCCGCAAGCAGCGAGCCCCTGGCCGCCGCGGGCGCCGGCTCGAAAGAGGCCCGCCATAGAACCTCGCCGCCGGCCGGGTCGAGTGCCAGGACGGCATCGCCGACGCCGATCACCGTCGCCTTATCGAGCAGCAGAAGCGGGACGATGCCCCGCGGGCGCTTCTTCAGTTCCACCTTCCTGTGCCACAGTTCGGAGCCGTCCTTGCGGCCGAGCGCCCAGATGCCGTAACGATTCACCGCCAGCAGCGGTTGCGAGGCCCGCCCCCCGGCGCTGCGGCCATCGACCGTCGGCGTCAGGGTGGCCGTCGGCTTGGCCGGCAACTGAAAAGTCCAGGCCGCCTTGAAGGGCCCGGCCGGAAGATCGACGCGGCGCGACTGCGCCTTGTCCGCCCCCGGCAGTCTCGCCAACAATGCTCTTGCCGCCCGGGTCGCATCGAGTGACTTTCCGCCGAGGCGAACCTTCAGTTCCGCCGGGGCCTTTCGCCCGACCGTTGTGGCCTCCAGTCGCGCCTGTTCGACCAGGCCCAGCCGCCGCAGATTCTCAGCCAGGGCCAGGCGGTAGCGCCAGCGGGACTCGTTCTCGGCCGCCGCGACCAGGAGCCGCCGCAGCAGGGCCACCGCCCGGCGGTAGTGCCGCCCTTTCTCGAGGACCGCCAGTTCCGCCTCCAGCGTCGTCTGGGCGGCCCGGGTCGCGGGATACTGAAGCGCCGCCTCGTGCAGCGCAGCCGCGGGGTCGGCCTGTTCCGCCGCCCGCCGCCGGGCTTCGGCGGCCCTGGTTTCGAACGGACCCAGCAGGGCCACGCTGTGGCGGTCCACTATCTTGGCTACGAGACGTTCGGCGATGACGCCGGCCGGTCCGCGGCCGAGGTCACGGTCGTCGATCCTGGCCCTGCGAACCTTGGCCGAGGCGAACACCCGGTGCAGGGCCACCAGGCTGCGCGTGGGTTGGCTCTCGCTGTACAGCCGTCCCTCGATCAGCGCCTGGCGGGCAATCGTTGCGCTGGTCACCGCGCAAGCGCGCATCTGGTCGATCATCCGCGGGCCGAACTTCGCGCGGGCCTCGTCCGGGAGGCCGGCCAGCAGTTGCTCGCAAAGAAGGTACAGCGAGGTCATGGCCTTGGCGTCGCCCCGGCTTCGGGCCAGGGCCCGGTCCAGCAGGTCGAGGCCTTCGCTCACGCGGCCGATTCGCACGGCCGCCCGACCCAGTTCCGCCAGCGGCGAGGGGTCCGTCGTGTTGGCCTCGGCCGCCGCAAGCAGACGCTTCCGCGAGGCCTCCCAGGGTTCGTAGAGCACGATGCTTCGCGGCTCGACGACCACCAGGCCCTGCGGAATAAGGAGCAGGTCGCCCGGCAGGCGGCCGTCCGGCCAGGGAATCTGCCGCTGCGGCTTGCCGTCGGCGAGTCGCACGATCATCAGCCGCCGGTTGGTCGGAAGATAGGCGTCGCTCCCGGTCAGCAGAGGGGTCCCGGCCATGACTTCTTTCTCGCCGAGGGCCACTTCCCACAGCCCCCGGCCCGTGGCCAGGTCGCGGGCCTGGAGGGTGCGGCCCCAGAAGTAGACCCGCTCGCCGCGAAGGGCCAGCGGCTGGGCCGAGTCGCCGGCCGGCTCGGTCCAGACGGCCCGGCCGCTCAGCAGATCGCAAGCCACCACCTGCCGGGTCGTGACGTCGCTGCCGATGACCAGACGGCCGTCCGACAGGACCTGCGGCCGGCGGCCGCTGACCTGGCCGTTGAAACTCATGCCCGGCAGTTCCTTCAGCAGCTTGAGCTTGACCTCGTAGTCGCGCCGCTGCGGCATCTGGCGACTCCAGAGAATGGC
>JAACEH010000331.1 GCA_011682595.1 Anaerolineaceae bacterium | reverse complement strand
GAAGTCCACCTGTGGAGCTTGACACCCGTGGGGGCGGCCGTTAGAATCGCCAGCCGTATCCGCCGCCTGATGAGCATTGCCCGGGGCGGCCAACAGCAGGGGGAGTCCTCCACATGAAGTCATCCGCAGTGCTTGTCTCGGCCATGGTTGTTTCGCTTGGCCTGCTGTGCGGCTGCAACCCCAAACCCGGCACGCTGGTCGACCTCGTTCCCTCGCCCCCGCCGCCCAAGGAGCTGGCCCCACTGCCGGACATTAACGATTACCACAATCCGCCGAAACCAAAGACCCGGGAGCGGAAATCGGCCGCCGAGGACCAGGCCGACCCCAAGGCTCCCAACCCCGAATGGGCGGCCGGAAAACCCGGCAAGTGGACGCATATCATTCTCCATCACTCGGCCGGCGACGTCGGTGACGCGGCCCTTTTTGACCGCGCCCACCGGCGGCGAGGATGGGACGAACTGGGTTACCACTTTGTCATAGATAACGGAGGCAACGACGGTCTGGTCGAAGTGGGCTCGCGCTGGAAAAAGCAGAAGCACGGCGCCCACTGCCGCGTCGACAAGAACGACGACAACTACTGGAACGAGCATGGTATCGGAATCTGCCTGGTCGGCAACTTCAACGGGCGCGCTCCCAGCGAGAAGCAGATGCAGAGCGCCGCTCGCCTGGTGGCCCGGTTGATGGCCGACTGCAACATCCCGCTCAAGAACATCCTGGGCCATGGCCAGGTGCCGGGGGCCTCTACCGACTGCCCGGGAAAAAGCTTCCCCTACCGCGACCTGTTTCGCCGGATTGCCGAACTGCAGGGCAAGTGACGTCCCCGGCGGCCATTTCTGATAAACCTGCGGCCGCATCATGGCCGATGACTCCGTTATGTGCCTGTCGGGGGCGTTTGTGCCGACTGGACTGGACTGGGGTGGGCTGGGGTGACAATCGCCGACTGAGGGGCTTTACCTGTTGTCTATCAAACCGTGGCAAAAGCTGGCCCTGACCACCCTCTGTCTGTTGCTGCCGCAGTGCAGCCGCAGCGTCCGACTGGTCGCCCATCCCCCGGTGCCCCCCTTCGGCGCCTGCGGTCAGCCCGGGACTCGGCCGACCGGATCGGGCAGGGGCCGGGCCACCAGGCAAGTCGCCGGCGGCGGACCACCCACCTGGACCCCCAAGGTCACCGAACGGAAATGGCGATACATCGTCGTCCACCACTCGGCCACCTCGAGCGGTGACGCCGCGACGTTCGACCGTGCCCACAAAAAAAAGGGCTGGGACGAGCTGGGATACCACTTCGTCATCGGCAACGGCACCCTCAGTGGCGACGGCCAGGTCGAGATCGGCCCCAGGTGGACCAAACAGAAGCACGGCGCCCACTGCAAGATTCGCCATCACCCGGAGTACAATCGCATCGGCGTCGGCATCTGCCTGGTCGGAAACTTCGACCGGAGCAAGCCCACCGAGGCCCAGATGAAAAGCCTGGCCAAACTTATCCGCTGGCTGATGCACCGTTACCGAATTCCCAAGAGCCGCGTGCTCGGCCACGGCATGCTCAAGGCGACCGACTGCCCGGGCAAACGGTTTGACTTCAACGACCTTTACCGGCGGCTGTGACGGGGGGTGGGGGGTGGGGGGCTCGCGGATTTTACAGAAGCAGTTGCCCGGCAATAAAACAAAGCGGCCGCGACTCCTGGATGGACGTCGCGGCCGGTAACCTGACTGCTATTACTTTTGTGCCAGACGGTTGAATTCCTTTATCTTGCCGGCCAGCTTATAGTTGATGGCCCGCACCTGAGTTGGAATCGTGAACAGGTCGATTATCAGGCCGATGCCCAGAAAGCCGAGCGTGCAAGCATACAGGACGCCCAGGACGGGCTTGCCGAGATAAAACTTGTGTACGCCGAGAAAGCCCAGAAAGAACCATAACAGGTACGCCGTTCCCGTCGTTCTCATTTCCAAATTCCTTTCGTTTCTCTCTTCGGCCAGACCATCAACCACGTTGCTATGCCGCCATGGATCATCGCCCCGCCTATTGGCCTTTGCCGCCGAGGGCCTCGATCCGCTGCACGTCGCAGACATACTTCTTGAGTTCCGGCCGGTATTGCTTGTCGCCCCAGACGCGGACCCGCCGGCCCAGCAGCGGGTCCAGCATGGCCGCCTGGCCGCTGAGCAGGTACACGAAGTTACCCTGCTCGTCCTCCAGGCGATACTTGTAGACCATCGTGGCATGCATCTTGCGAAGCGTGCCTTCGACGGCGAAGTTCGTAGTCACCCGCTGCCGGGCCTCCTCCAGCCGGGCGGCCTGCCGCTGTTCGGCCTCACTGCGGATTGCCGCCAGGTTTGCTTGCAGGGCCTTCTGGTCGGCATCCAGCTTGGCCAGACTCGCCTGAAGCGACTTCTGAAATGCGATCGTCGCCAGGGACCGCTCAACTCCCGCCTTGAGGTACGGGCCCGTCGCCTCCTGGCCCACCGCCTTCAGGGCCGCCTCCGCGTCGTCCCATTTCCGCTCAACAAGAGGCTTGGCCATCTCGGCATCCAGCAATGCAA
>JAACEH010000330.1 GCA_011682595.1 Anaerolineaceae bacterium | reverse complement strand
AGTTCCTGACCTGCTACACCCCCTACCAGGCCGAGGCCAGCCAGGGCACGCTGCAGACGCTCTGGGAATACCAGTCCATGATCGCCGAACTGACCGGCATGGAGCTGGCCAACGCCTCGCTGTACGACGGCGCCAGCGCCGTGGCCGAGGCGGTGCTGATGGCCACGGCCGTCACCGGCCGCCGGAAGGTCGTCGTCTCCCAGACCATCCATCCCGAGGCCCTCGAGTGTCTGAAGACCTACCTGATCAACACGGAGGTCCACCTGGTGCCGGTGCCCTGGCGCAGCGGCTGCACCGACCTGCAGGTCATCGCCGCCCTGCTGGACGACGAGACGGCCTGCGTGGTCGCCCAGACGCCCAACTTCTTCGGCATCATCGAGGAGATCGACAAGCTGTCGGAGATGGTCCACGCCATTGGGGGCTTGAGCGTGGTCAGCGTCGACCCCATCAGCCTGGGCCTGCTGCGGGCGCCGGGTGAGTACGGGGCCGACATCGTGGTCGGCGAAGGCCAGGGACTGGGCATACCGATGAACATGGGCGGGCCGTACCTGGGCCTGATGGCCACGCGGCGGAAGTTCGTGCGGCGGATGCCGGGCCGGCTGGTGGCCCGGACCGTGGACCGCAACGGCAAGGTCTGCTATTGCCTGACGCTGCAGACCCGCGAGCAGCACATTCGCCGCGAGAAGGCCACCAGCAACATCTGCACAAACGAGGGGCTGATGACCCTGCGGGCCATGCTCTACCTGTCGTTTCTCGGTGCCGCCGGGCTGGCCGAAGTGGCCACACTCTGCGTCGAGAAGGCCCACTACCTGGCCGAGAAACTTTCGCAGGTCAAGGGATTCAAGATTCATTACTCGGCCCCCTTCTTCAAGGAATTCGTCCTGGAGTGCGACCAGCCGGCCGACCGCGTGCTGGCCCGGCTGGCCAAGCACGGCATCCTGGGCGGCGTGCCCCTGGCGCGGTTCTATCCACAGATGGAGAACCGCCTGCTGGTGGCCGTCACCGAGAAGCGCACGCGGGCCGAACTCGACCAGTACATCGAGGCCGTCTGCCAATAGGGCCTCCGAAAGGAACCTTCGCGACATGCCGGAACCATCGATCTTCGACAAATCGCAACCAGGCCAACGGGGGGCCACCTTCCCCGCCGGCGACCTGCCCGGCGCCAGCCCCCTTCTGCCGGAGCACCTGCTGCGCCGCCGGCCGCCCAGGCTGCCCGAGGTCGCCGAACGCACCGTGGTCCGCCACATCTCGATCCTCTCCAAGGAGAACTTCTCGGTCGACTGCAACTTCTATCCGCTCGGCTCGTGCACCATGAAGTACAACCCGCGGCTGAACGAACGGCTGGCCACCTTCTCGTCGCTGACCGAGGTCCATCCCTACCAGTTCGACGAGGACTGCCAGGGCACGCTGGAGATTCTCTGGCGGCTGCAGGAAATGCTCAAGGAGATCACCGGTTTGCCGGGGGTGAGCCTGCAGCCGGCGGCCGGGGCTCACGGCGAGTTGACCGCCCTGCTCCTGTTTGCCGCCTACTTCCGCGACCGCGGCCAGAAGCGGACGACCATCCTGGTGCCGGACAGCGCCCACGGGACCAACCCGGCCAGCGCCCGGATCGCGGGCTTCCGGTCCGAGCAGGTCCGCTCGAACGACCGCGGCCTGGTGGACCTGGACGACCTGGGCGGCAAGCTCAACGAGTCGGTGGCCGGCATGATGCTGACCTGCCCCAACACCCTGGGGCTGTTCGAGACCGGCGTCGCGGAGGTGGCCCACATGCTGAAGGAGGTGGGGGCGAAACTCTACATCGACGGGGCCAACCTCAACGCCATCCTGGGCATCACTCGCCCGGGCGACTGGGGCGCCGACGCTATTCACATCAACACCCACAAGACGCTCTCGACGCCACACGGCGGCGGCGGGCCGGGGGCCGGACCGATTACCGTGTCGGCCGACCTGGAGCCTTACCTGCCGGTGCCGCTCATCGAGCGGGCCTCCACGGGCCTGTTCCACCTGGTCCACCAGAGGGATAAGAGCATCGGCCGCCTGCGCGGATTCCTGGGCCAGACCAGCGTGCTGATCCGGGCCTACTTCTACATCCGCCGCATCGGGGCCGCCGGCTTGCGAGCAGTGGCCGAGAACGCCGTCCTGAACGCCCGCTATCTGAGGGAGATTTGCCCCAAAGAGCTGCGCCTGGCTTTCCCCGGCGACTGCATGCACGAGTTTGTGCTCTCGGCCGGGCCGCTGAAGGAAAGTTGCGGCGTGCGGGCACTCGACCTGGCCAAGCGGCTTATCGATCACGGCATTCATCCGCCGACCATCTATTTTCCGCAGACCGTCGAGGAGGCGCTGATGATCGAGCCGACCGAGACGGAACGGCGCAGCACGCTGGACAATTTCGCCCGGGTGCTCGGGGAAATCGTCGAGGAAGCCAGGGCCGATCCCGAGGCAGACTGCGCCGCACACCACGAGCATCAGCCGTGTCGACGAGGTGCGGGCGGCCAGGGAACTGGACCTTCGGCACGTCTGGCCCGAGCAGGAACCCCGGGACCAGCCGGACGATTCGAGGCCCTCCCGGTGAAACCCGCCTGGCGACTCCTGGTCTGCGACCCTCGGCCCGGCGACTGGAACATGGCCGTCGACGATATGCTCCTGGAGCAGGCCGTCGAGCAGTCGCGTCCCGCTCTGCGCATCTATTCGTGGGACCAACCAACGCTGTCACTGGGGTACTTTCAGTCGCTGGAAGACATTCCACCCGAACATCGCACTCGCCGGCCCGTGGTCCGCCGCACAACAGGCGGCGGCGCCATTCTTCACGACCGCGAGTTGACCTACTCGCTTGCCACGCCGAAGGCCCTTCTTGACGGCGCCAAACTTTACGCCCTGGCCAACCAGGCCATCCTGCTGGCAATCCGCCGACTGGGCGCCCAAGCCCATGTCCGCGGGCCGCTGCCGGGCCAGCGGGCGCAGCGCGGGCCCTTTTTCTGTTTCGCCCGCCCGGGATCGACCGATATAATCGCCCGCGCCGGAAAACTGGCCGGAGCGGCCCAGCGACGCACGGGCGGCGGCATCCTGCAGCAGGGATCGATTCTCCTGGCCGGCGACCAGGCGGGCACAATTGCCCTGAACGAACTCGCCGGGCGGCCGGTTGCCCTCGACGAGCTGGCGGCTGAACTGGTCCTCGGGTTTCAGGAACTATTGAACGTGCGGTTCGAACCATCGGACCTGACAGCGGCGGAAAAAGAGCGGACCGAGCAGATTCGTCTCCGGCGGTACGGTAATTCGAGTTGGCTGTCGCACGGCAACAGAAAGGTCTTGAAGTGAGCGTTTCAATTGCAGCAGCAGATCGTCGCCTGGCGGCGCGACATTCACCGGCACCCCGAACTGGGGTTCCAGGAGGAGCGGACCTCCGCCATCGTGGCCGACGAGCTTGAACGACTGGGCTATGCCGTGCGGCGCGGGGTCGGCAAGACGGGCGTCGTCGGCGACCTCGAGGCGCCCAAGGCCAGGGGGCGAATCCTGCTGCGGGCCGACATGGACGCCCTGCCGGTGCAGGAAGATTCCGGCGAGGAGTTCGCCTCCGAGACGCCCGGCGTTGCCCATCTTTGCGGCCACGACACCCACGTGGCCATGCTCCTGGGAGCGGCCCGGCTGCTGGCGGCGCGAAAGGGCGAATTGAAATCGTCGGTGCGGCTGATGTTTCAGCCGTCGGAGGAGAGCCCGCCCGGCGGGGCGGCGGCGATGATCGAAGACGGCCTGCTGGAGGGCGGCGTGGACCGCTGTTTTGCCGTTCATGTTTTCTCGGCCCAGGCGACGGGCCAGTGGGGCCTCAGGGCCGGGCCGGTGATGGCCGCCGCCGACGCCATCAAGATCACCATCAACGGGCGCGGGGGCCATGCCGCCACGCCGGAACTGTGCATCGACCCGGTGGTCGCCGCGGCGCAAGTTATCAACAACCTGCAGACCATCATGAGCCGCCGCATCAAGCCGCACGACATCGGCGTGCTCAGCCTGTGCATGGTTCACGGGGGCGACGCCTTCAACGTCATCCCCAACACCGTCGAAATCGCCGGCACGCTGCGCACTCACTCGAAGAAGACCAGAACCCAGGCCATCAAACTGATGGGCGAGATCCTCAAGGGCGTTGAGCTGTCCTGCGGCGTTTCGATCGACCTGGATTTTCTTCACGGTTACCCGGCCACGGTCAACGATGCTGAGGTGATCGAGGATACGCGGAAAGCGGTCGAACAGCTCTTCGGCTCGGGTCACACCGCCGAGATCGAGAAGAAGTTCGGCGGCGAGGACTTCTGTTTCGTGCTCGATAAGGTTCCCGGGGCGATGGTCTTCCTCGGCGTCGGCAACGCCGACAAGGGCATCACCACCCCTCACCACAACCCTGGCTTCCGCGTCGACGAGGACGTCCTCTGGCAAGGCGCCGCCCTCGAAGCCCAGATGGCCCTCGACCACCACGCG
>JAACEH010000329.1 GCA_011682595.1 Anaerolineaceae bacterium | reverse complement strand
TGCGCGACAGGACGATGATCCGCGGGTTGACCTTGCGGAGCTTCATGCCGATCAGCTCCGTGATCCGCACCCCGGCCCCGGCGAACCAGGCCTGCACCCACAGACCGAACAGCGAGGCGGCATAGCCCACAAACACCAGGCCGACGATGACCGCTACCCCGAGCAGAACGTAAAGAGCGAAGGCTCCCGTGCCATCAGCCAGAATACCCGTAACCATGATCAGTCCTTTCACTCAAAGAGATTCGCGTCTTGTCTATTGGGCTATTGTAAATCGCCCGCCGCCGGACCGCAACGAGCGGCTAATCTTTCTTTTCGACGGCCCGGACGACGACGTTCATCCCGCTGGCATCGATTACCTTGACGGTCGTGCCCTGCTCGATCAGGCCGCTCTCGGCCGAGGCGATAACCCGCCGGCCCTCGATACGGACGGCCCCGCTGGGCCGCAGGGTGGTCTCGGCCAGGCCGGTCTTGCCGACCAGCTCGGCATGCTCGGCGGCCTCGGGCGTACCCTCTCCGGGCTGGGCCTCGGGCCTGCGGCTGAGGAACAGCTTTTTACTCAGTGGCGCATTGGGCAGCTTGCGGGCCACCAGGTACATGTACAGCGGCACCAGGATCACGATGGCGATTATCAGGATGACTCCCAGCACCGGCGACACCTTGATGAAGGTCAGCGTGACGGCGGCGATAAAGGCCCCGACTCCCATGGCCATGAAGAGGCCGAACATCGGCGTCATCATTTCCAGTGCCAGCAGCACCAGACCCGCAAAGATCAACAAGGCGATAATCAGAAGCCATTCCACCATAGTCTTATCCGATCTTTTCGACAATCAGGCGGTTACCGTCACGGCGGAGCACGCGGACCTTGGCGCCGACTTCAATCTGCGGCCCTTCGCTCATGGCGTCCAGCAGGTCATCGCCGAAACGGACCTTGCCCACCGGGCGGCACATGCTCTCGACCGTGCCGGTGTCGCCGACCCCGATGGTCCGCATGGGCGAGCTTTCGCCGACCGGCCCCCCGTGGACCGGGGGCACTTCGTCCAGGATCAGTGCGCTGGCGAAGCGCGACTTGGGCAGGTATTTCGAGATCAGTCCGCCCACCACCAGCGAGCCGATGAAGCCGAAGGCCAGGGCCAGGGCCCCGTTGTTGAAGGTCTCCCAGTCCACCGCCGTCCGCGGAATCGGCCACTCGGTCGGCGTCCCGCGGACGCCGGTGGCCAGAAGTCCAGCCACCATCAGAAGCAGGCCGCTGATGCCCAGCACGCCGAATCCCGGCGTGACGAAGACCTCGACCAACAGCAGGATGAAACCGACGATGATGACCACGATCTCCAGCGAGTTGGCCAGATCGAGAATGTAACGGCTGCCGACCAGCAGGGTCAGGCAGACCAGGGCCAGCGTGCCGGCGACGCCGAAGCCCGGCGTGCGGATCTCGAGGTAGGCCAGCACAAATGTGGCCATGATCAGCAGGCCGCTGACCGCCGTCGAGTTCATGAACTCGGCGATTGTCTGCGACACGTTGTGCTTCAGGCGAATCAAGGTGGTGATGTTATAATGTTGCTTGAGGCCCTCGATATTCTCGAAAAGATGCTCGGTAAATCCCAGGGCGACCGCCTCCCTGGCGGTCATGGTCAGCAGTTCCTTCGCGCTGACGACGGTCCGGACGTACTGCCAGGTCTTTTCGCCGGTCGTGGGGGCAGGGCGTCCGTCGTCGTCCCCCGGGCCGCCGCCGACTTTGGTCCGCCACTTTTCGGCGTCGACGTAGCGCAGCTCATTGGTCTCGGCATTACGAACTTCCCAGACTTCGCGGGGGATCGAGATCATGGCCTGGCACAGCGGCAGGTTGTACCCGTTCTTCTCGGCGATGACGCGGATCACGGCCCGCGCCGCATCCTCGAATTTCGTTCGCACCGGCTTGGGCAGGGCGACGACGCCCTGGGGACCGATCATAATCGGCATCGCGTCACCGATGACCCCCGAGGGGTGCATGACGATCTCGTCGCAGGCCAGGGAGATGACGGCCCCGGCGCTGAACGCCCGGCGATTGACGTAGGCCACCGTGTAGATGTCGTGGAGATCGTCCATGATCAGTTGGGAGATCTTTTCCATGGGGACCGAACCGCCGCCCGGGGTGTTCATCTCGAAGATGATGATCCCGGCCCCGTCTTTGCGGGCTTGGGCCACCTTGCGGACGATGATCTCGTAGGTGGTGTCTACAATCGGCCCCTCAATAGGAATGACCACCGCCACGTCGACCTCCTCGGGCAGCTCGGGACGGTTGGGAGCTACGCGGGGGCGGAACCAACCGCCGTCGGTCACGCGGGCTCCCGGCGGCGGAGTGGGCGCCTGGTCGGCGTCCCGGGCCAGGGCAGGGCCGCCCGGCGGCAATGCAGCCAATGTGGCCAACACCGCAAGCACAGCGGCCGTTGTCCAGGTGCGTCGTTTCATGTGTCCCGCCTCTCGACACTACGCGTTTGCTGATATAGTTCCTTTAATTCTACAGAGTTGCCCCCCGGACCTCAACCCCCCCCCCACCCCAGCTCAGCTCA
>JAACEH010000059.1 GCA_011682595.1 Anaerolineaceae bacterium | reverse complement strand
AGCAGGATGCAATCAACCGGCAGCGCCAACACCTGGCCAAGCTGCCCGAGCGTGTCGACTTCCACCTCGATCTTCACCCGCTCGCCCACGCGGTCGCGAACCTCCAGGACGGTCTCGACGATTCCCCGGCCGGCCAGGGCCAGGTGGTTGTCCTTGATCAGAACCTCGTCGTAGAGGCCCATCCGGTGGTTGGTTCCGCCGCCGCAGCGGACCGCGTACTTTTCCAGCCGCCGCCAGCCGGGGGTTGTCTTGCGGGTGTCGCAAATCACGGCCCGCGTCCCTTCGACGGCCTCGACGAAGGCGGCCGTGAGCGTGGCGATACCGCCCAGGTGCTGCAGAAAATTCAGGGCCGTCCGCTCGCCGGCCAATAGCGACGCCGCCGGGCCGCGGACTTCCGCCAGAACCTCTCCCGGCCAGACCGCCCGGCCGTCGGCGACCGACAGCCCGACCTGCACCTGGTCGTCGATTCGGCCATAGACCATACCCACCAGCCACAGACCGGCCACCACTCCCGCCTGGCGGGCCACCACCGAGGCCGACGCCGTCAGATTCCCGGGCAGACAGGCCCCGCTGGTCAGGTCGCCGGGCCCCAGGTCCTCGTCCAGGGCCGCACCTGCCAGCCGCCCCGCCTCAGCGACGAGTTCTGCGCCCGGCGGGGCCGGCGAGTCCGGCGTCTTTCTGCTGCTCTTGCCCACTTGCTGCCTCCTTGATGGCCAGGATGCGGTCGCGCAGGGCGGCCGCCCGCTCAAACTCCAGGTTCGCCGCCGCCTTGTGCATCTCTTTTTCGAGTTCGGCCAGGTACTCGCGGGCCACGAAGTCTGACTCTGATTCGTGAACCATGATGCGGGCCGCCCGCCGGGCCGAGACCTCGGCCTCGATGCCCACGCGAATCGCCTTGCGAATGGTGTCCGGCTTGATGTTGTGCTCGGTGTTGTAGGCAACCTGTTTCTCGCGGCGGCGATTGGTCTCGTCGATGGCCCGCCGCATCGAGTCGGTCACCAGGTCGGCGTAGAGAATCACCTCGGCGTTGACGTTGCGGGCGCTGCGGCCGATGGTCTGCAGAAGCGAGGTCGTCGACCGCAGGAAACCCTCGCGATCCGCATCGAGAATGGCCACCAGCGAGACCTCCGGCAGATCGAGCCCTTCGCGAAGCAGGTTCACGCCGACCAGGGCGTCGAACTCGCCCTTGCGCAGGTCGCGCAGAATCTCGACGCGATCGAAGGTCTCGATCTCGCTGTGCAGGTACTTGCAGCGAATACCCTCGCGGTTCAGGTAGCCGGAAAGGTCCTCGGCCAGCCGCTTGGTCAGGGTGGTCACCAGGGTGCGATCGCCCATGGCCACCCGGCGCCGCACTTCGCCCATCAGTTGCTCGACCTGGGTGCGGGCCGGCTCGATGCGAATCTGCGGATCGACCAGCCCGGTCGGGCGGATCACCTGTTCGACCACCTCTCCGCCGCAGCGCTTCAGTTCGTAGGGGCCCGGCGTGGCCGAGATGTAGATCGTCTGGCCGACGATCGATTCCCACTCCTTGAATTTCAGCGGCCGGTTGTCCAGGGCCGAGGGCAGCCGGAAGCCGTGCTCGACCAGGGTTCTCTTGCGGCTCTGGTCGCCTTCGAACATGGCCCCGATCTGCGGCACCGTCACGTGCGACTCGTCAACCAGGCAGAGCATGTTCTCCGGGAAGTAGTCGATCAGCGTAAAGGGCCGCTCGCCGGGGGCCCGGGCCGACAGGTGGCGGCTGTAGTTCTCGATGCCCGAACAGTAGCCGACCTCGCGCATCATCTCCATGTCGTGCCGCGTCCGGGCCTCCAGCCGCTGGGCCTCCAGGAGCTTGCCCTGGCCGCGAAGTTCCGCCAAACGCTGCTCCAACTCCTCGGCGATGCCCTCCAGGGCCCGTTCAACACGGTCCTCCGGCATCACGAAGTGCTTGGCCGGGTAGATGTAGATTTCCTTCTCCTGCCCGGCCACGGCCCCGCTGATGGGATTGACGATCTCGATCAGTTCAATCTGGTCGCCGAAAAACTCGAGGCGATAGGCAAACTCCTCGTAAGCCGGGTACAGCTCGACGGTGTCGCCGCGAACGCGGAACTTGCCGCGGCCGAAGTCGATGTCGTTACGCTCGTACTGAATGTCCACCAGCCGGCGCAGCAAGTCGTCGCGCTCGATCCTCTGGCCGACCCTGGCCGAGACGACCATTTTCTGGTAATCCTCCGGAGCCCCGAGACCGAAAATGCACGACACGCTGGCCACGACGATCACGTCGTTGCGGCTCATCAGGGCGCTGGTGGCCCGCAGACGCAGGCGGTCGATGTCCTCGTTGATGCTGGCGTCCTTCTCGATATAAATGTCCCGGGCCGGGATGTAGGCCTCCGGCTGATAGTAGTCGTAGTAGGAGACGAAGTAGGCCACGGCGCTGCCGGGAAAGAACTCCTTGAACTCGCTGTAAAGCTGGGCGGCCAGGGTCTTGTTGTGGGAGATGACCAGCGTCGGCCGCTGCACCTGCTCGATAACGTTGGCCATGGTGAAGGTCTTGCCCGAGCCGGTCACCCCGAGCAGCGTCTGGCACGGCCGGCCCTCGCCCAATCCGGCGACAATTTGTTTGATGGCCCGGGGCTGATCTCCGCGCGGCTCGTACTCGCTGACCAGTTTGAATTGCTGCATCATTTCACGGTCCACTGCGGGGCCTTTTGTCTCGATCGCCCGCCGCCGCCAGGGACAGGTACGGACGGACGTTTTCGAGGCTGATCTTACCGATGCCCTTGACGCCCTCGAGCTCCTCCAGCGACCGGTAGGGCCCGTGCGTGCGGCGATAATCAACGATGCGACGGGCCAGAACGCCGCCCAGGCCCGGCACCAGGCTGAGCCGCGGCCAGTCGGCCCGGTTGACGTCCACGCGGTACGGCGCTTCGCCCGCAGCCGGGGTGGTCACCTCCAGCGGCTGCGCCCGGGCGGCGGCCAGCACGGCGACAAGGGCCACCAGCAGGGCGGCCCCGAGGACGGCTATGCCCAGCCGGTCGCCGGGAAGGAAGATCGATTGGGGCGCCTCGGCGGGCTGCACTTGGTCCATGAAATGTCGCCTCGTTTCAATACTCTTCCCAGGGGTCGAACCGTTCGACGGCGGGCTGCTCGACCACGCCCATCTCCGGCCAGATTTCCTTCCTCATCCCGAGCATGGCTGCATAAGACTGTTTCGGTTCGAGTCGGGCGTCGAGCAGTCCGGCGTGGGGAAAGAAATGTCCCTGGCGATCGCTCAACTGTGTCCAGCAGACGGTCCTGACCAACGGTTTGCCGACGGCGATGTTGTAGAAACAATCGACCCAGCGGCTCTGTGTGGCCTGGCTCCAGGGCTCGTGCCACAGGCCGGCCGGGGCCACCGCGAGCTTGCCCCGGCTCTCGTCGAGCGGGTCCGGCTCGACGGCCGAGGGCACGCCGACCGCCGTCACGTGAAGCGGTTTGCCGAACGAGCCGAACACATCGAGCAGGCTGGAGATGTCCATGATGTCGCGGCAGTAGTAGCCCTCGGCGCCCATGAAAATCTGCAGGCCGATGGCGTCGAACTCCAGGCCGGTGTTGACGCACATCTCGACGTACCTGAGGGGCCAGATGCTCCGCGGGTTCGAGGCCTGGTACTCGCCCCAGGGCATGACTATGTCCAGGACGGCCGTGGCCTGCGGGGCGTTCTTCTTGACCACCCGGGCACTCATGTGCGTCATTTCCATAATCTGATCGAGGCTGAACTTCAGGCAGTTCTCGACGTGAAAGCCCGTGGCCACGTCCCAGTGCTCGATGCGGTTGGCGTAACGTTTCACGCAGCGCAGGGCGTGCTCGAACGCGTAGTCGCGGATGCTGTCGAAGTCGCCTTCCCAGATGTAGACCCAATCCGGAACGCACGAGTCGCGGAAGCGCAGCAACTGGCCGGCCTTGATGGCCATGCCCTTGGCTCCCAGCCAATCGATCCAGTAGTCCAGCGGCTCCCACTGGAACTCCTGTTCGCGCGGCTCGACGGTCCGCCAGTCCAGCGGCAGCGTCGCGTAGTTGAACGACTCGAACAGCCGCTCCTGGTAGCTCTTGTCGCGGCAGTCCAGATCGACCCGGCACCCGAAGTCCAGGTCCACCAGCAGCCGCTGATTGCGGCGATAGACCAGGCCCCGCCGGGCGTGCTCCAGGGTCAGGTCCTCTCCCAGTTGCAGGATTTCCTTCAGGGCCTCGGCCGCCACGGCGTTGGCTTCCGCCGAGCTGGGCGCCAGGCTCATGGCCCGGGCCATCCTGGACTTCACGTCGTCGAACCCGGCGGAGAATTCCGGGGTCGGACCGCGGTACGCGTAGCCCCAGTCGTCTTTCTTGCGCCAGGAACGCAACACCTGTCCGCGCAGCAACTCGACCAGCAGGTTGTACGGCTGATCGCGCTCCGCCAGGTGGGTCGTACTCAACAGCACGCGGCCGTAATCAGGGACCGTCCAGGGAAGAACCAGCGCCGCCAGGCCCTCGGCCCGCTTCCGGCAAAAGAGCGTGTCGCCGCGAAGGCGTATTTCGCTGCGGACCGGCTGGTCCTCCGAGTCGGTCAGGTAGGCCGTCGAGGTGTCCCATTCCGCCGCCCCCTCGTTGTCGGCCGGCACGATAAACTTGAGCATCCGTGAGTCTCTCCCCTGTTCTTCTCGAAGCGCCGCGTTGGGCTGCGCCCGATCCATTATAGCAGCATTGCAGTGCCGGAGCAGGCCCCGGAAGCGCCTTTGCCCGGCAGGGGGACCCAGGCTCTGCGACAAGACCCACCCCGCTCCCACCCCGCCCCCACCCCATCACACGGCTTCTCCGGTCATGGTCATGCCCAGGACGTGCCGGCCGAGATGACGCTGGAGGACCGCATAGTGGATCGGCTCCTGGCGATTGAGGGCCGCCAGGAGCGGCTCGCGAAATCGCCTGCCGCCGTCGGCCGTCAACACCGAACCGTAGGTCACGTGCAGCACCTCGCGGGCGTCGAAGTCGTCGAGCAGCCCCGCCAACTCGGCATCGCCGAGGTCCGAACTCGGCGGCACCTTATCGACCTCGGCCGAGACGTGGTACGTCGCCCGGTCGGTCTCGTACCGCCGGCGGGCGAAGTCGAGGATAGAGCGAAAGAGCGACGGTTCGATGTCGGCCGCCGCCCGCAGGGCCTCGAGGTAACTCGTCCCCGCGGTCTTCAGGTGCATGAGCCCCTCGGTCAGTTCGGCAACGATGGGATAAATGCTGAACTTGTCGCTGCCGCTGTGGATCGAAATCTTGTACGGACCCAGCGTCCTCATGACCGCCACGTGCCGGGCCAGGCTGTCGCGGAAGGTGTCCAGGTCGCCGATATAGTCCACCCCCTTTTCGAATCGGCCGACCAGCCGCGGGGCCATCGAGACCCACTTCACACCAAGCCGCCGCAGCTCGGCCGCAAAGAAGTAATGCTCGGCCGGTGAGGTCGGGCTCAGCGTTTCGTCCACCGAGATCTCGAGTTCGAATTCCCGGTCAGCCTTTTCGCAAAGGTGGCGGTACATCTTCACCGTGTGGGCCACGGCGCCGCCGTACTTCACCGCGGCGCGAAGTACCGCCTCGGTGTCAAAGGCGACCGCTGGGCCGCCATCCAGGGGAAACCTCTTGTCCACGTAGCGGGCCATGAGTTCATCGGCGGACGATTCCAGGGCCCCAAGATCGAGCGCCGCGAAGGCCTGCTTCAGCCCGTCGCCCGACCGGGTGTCGGCGTCGTTGTCCACCTGGGCCCCGGGGTCGATGGTGAAGAACGTAAACCCGGCGGCCAGCGTGGCCTCGATGTCCTGCGGCTGCTGAAGATGGTCGGCGTCGGCCCCGAAGCCGTCGCGGAACCCTTCCTGAAGAACGCCCCAGGTGGCGCAGTCCATGACCTCCTCCGGCGACCGCCGCGTGCGGGTCATCTCGCGGATCGACTGCTGGGCGAGAATGCAGGCCAGGCCGCTGCCCCGCACGGCCCGCAGGTGGCCCGGCGTGGCCAGCCCCAGGCGGTCTCCCAGCCCGATGCTGGTGGACAGGGCGATCAGCCGCGGCGCCGTCCACGGTAATTGGCTGCGGACCATCTCCGCATTGTCGTGGCTCAGGGGCCCGACTACAACCGGCCGGCCGGTCAGATGGCCGACAGGGTCACCGACCAGCCCGCCGTCGCCCACCGTGCCGACGACCTTGTTCCCCACGCCCCCCGCGCCCGCCGTCGCCGACCGAGCCAGAAACCAGGTGATCCCCTCCGCCTGGCTCACGCTCTCGGCGTACAGTTCCAGCCCGTCCATCCGCAAGAGTTCATCTTTCAGAGACATCGCTTTCTCTCCCCCAAAGGCCACCCAAGGGCCAGCCCGTCAAACACGCTTGACACTCGCACGTCGCCCCGCCTATCATAGGTTGGGTTGGCATGTTGTAAACCTTTTAGTTCGACGGAAGGGAGGTTGTTCCGTGGCCCGAAGCGTTGTCACGTCAACAGATTTGCCGCACCTGGAAAAACGACTGGGTAAGGTCCGCGACGTCTACGACCTGGGCGACCGGCTACTGCTGGTGGCCACGGACCGCATCAGCGCCTTCGACTGCATCATGCCCAACGGCATCCCCGACAAGGGTCGCCTGCTGACCGGGCTGAGCCTGTTCTGGTTCGATTTTCTCTCGGACACGGTGAGCAACCACCTGATCAGCGCCGAGGGGACGGAGCTGGAAACGATCGTCGGCCAGGGACTCGACCAGTTCGTCGGGCGAAGCATGATCGTCCGCAAGGCCGAGGTGGTCCCCGTGGAATGCGTGGTCCGCGGCTACCTGGCCGGCAGCGGATGGAAGGACTACCAGGTGGACCGCATCGTTTCGGGCGTCAAGCTGCCCGAAGGGCTGAAGCAATGCTCCGAGTTGCCCGAGCCGATATTTACGCCCTCGACCAAGGCCACCGAAGGCCACGACATGCCGATGAGTTACCAGGAGGTCTGCGACCAGGTGGGCTCGGAGCTTGCCGCCCGGCTCCGCGACCTGTCGCTGGCCGTCTACACTAAGGCCCGGCGGTACGCGCTGGCTCAGGGCATCATCATCGCCGACACGAAGTTCGAGTGGGGCCTGGTTGACGGAGAGCTGATCCTGGTGGACGAAGTGCTGACGCCCGACTCGTCGCGGTTCTGGCCGTTGGACGAGTATGCCGAGGGTCGCGACCAGCCGTCGTTCGACAAGCAGTTCGTCCGCAACTACCTGGAGACGCTCGACTGGGACAAGACCCCGCCGGCCCCGGCCCTGCCGGAGGAGATTGTCGAGAAGACCCGCTCGCGGTACGTCGAGGCCTACGAGCGGATCACCAAGAAGCAATTCGTCTAACGGTCAACGGTCATAAGGAGGCGGCCGGCCCTGCAACACGAAAGCGGAAGGAACTATAGCTATGCTCACCTATCGCACGGCAGGCGAATCGCACGGCAAGGCCGCGCTGGCGATTGTGGAAGGTTTTCCGGCCGGGGTTCGTGTCGATCTGAAGCTGGTCAACGCCGAGTTGGCCCGCCGCCAGGGTGGCTACGGCCGCGGCGGACGGATGAAGATCGAGACCGACCGCGTTGAGGTGCTGAGCGGCATGCGGCGGGGGCTTACGCTGGGCAGCCCGGTGGTGCTGTCGGTGGCCAATCGCGACTGCCGGATCGACGACCTGAAGCGGACTCCGCGCGTCAGCCATCCCCGTCCCGGCCACGGCGACCTGGCCGGGGCCCTGAAGTACCTGGACCGCGACATGCGAAACATTCTCGAACGAGCCAGCGCCCGGGAGACCGCCGGGCGCGTGGCGGCCGGGAGCTTCGTCCGTTCGCTGCTGAGCGAAACCGGCATCGAGGTCTTCGGGCACGTCGTCTCGGTCGGCGGCGTCGCGGCCGCCAGGCGGCCCGCCCGTTCGTCCTGTGTTCGCCTGCGCAATAAGAGTCCGCTCTATACGCTGGACCCGGCGGCCGACAAGAAGATGATGGCCGCCATTCGCGCCGCCGGCGAAGCGGGCGACACGCTGGGAGGCATTGTCGAGGTGATGGCCTGGAACGTTCCTCCGGGGCTCGGCTCGCACGTTGCGGCCGACCGGCGGCTGGACGCCCGGCTGGCGGCGGCCCTGATGGGCATTCAGGCCATAAAGGGCGTGGCCGTCGGCCTGGGCTTCGAGGCGGCCGGGCTGCCCG
>JAACEH010000328.1 GCA_011682595.1 Anaerolineaceae bacterium | reverse complement strand
CCGCGTCGGACCGTCGCGGCACTTGTCGGCATTGAAACCCAAAGCATCGGCGGGTAGGAAAGAAGCGCCGATGGGCTCTTGGGTTTCAGTTTTTGAGGATACCCGGAGGGTTTTGTCCAATGCGCTGGTTCTGGGTTGATCGATTCATCGATTTTCAGCCGGGCAAATCCGCTCGCGCCGTCAAGAATGTCTCTCTGGCCGAGGAGCACCTGCACGACCATTTTCCGGGCTTCCCGGTTCATCCGCAGTCGCTCATGATCGAGGGCATGGCCCAGACCGGCGGCGTGCTGGTCGGGCAGGCCTTCGATTTCCGCGAGAAGGTGATCCTGGCCAAGATCAGCCGGGCCACCTTTCACTGCCTGGTGCGGCCCGGCGACCAGATTGTCTATGATGTCGAGGTGGTCGACGAGATTCGTCCCGAAGGGGCCAACATTACCGGTACAATTACCTGCGGCGACCGCAAGGTGGCCGACATAGAACTGATGTTCGTGCATCTGGACCAGAGCATGTCCGGGGAAGATTTCGGAGGCGACAACTTCGTGTTTTCCGAAGAGTTCGTGACGCTGCTGGGCATGCGACATCTGGCCTCGCGATTCGCCAAGTAAGCACCGCTACTGGCGGCCAGGGCATTGACGCTGGATGAAGGAACGTGGTGAGAAATCAGGAAAGAGAAGTCGTCATCACCGGTTGCGGCCTGCTGACCCCTCTTGGCGACAGCGGCGATGAGGTCTTTGCCGCGGCCCTGCAGAGGCGGTCGGCCACCGGCCTGGAGGCCGGATTCGCGACCGAGCGGTTTACTTCGCGCGTGGTCGGCACGCTGCCTGCGGAGGTGGACCTGACTCGCGGCATGCGTAAGGACCAGGTGCGTTACTTCCGCAAGAACAGCAAGGTGATGGCTCGCGATATTCAGATTGCGGTCGGTTCGGCTGGTCCGGCCATCGAGGACGCCGGGCTGCCGGTCGGCGAAACCAGGAAAGACCCGGTCCTGCCGACAATCGACCACACCCGCTTCGGCATCATCTACGGGGCCGGCTTCATTCCCTGCGACCTGGACGGTCTGGCCGCTGCGACGAGTGTCAGCATCGACGACGACGGGGACATCAGCCTGGCCAAGTGGGGCCGCGAAGGCATGCCGCTGATGTATCCGCTGTGGCTGTTGAAATACCTGCCCAACATGCTGTCCTGTCACACCGGCATTATCTGGGACTGCCAGGGGCCGAGCAACTCGGTGACCTGCAACGATACCGGCGGCCTGCTGGCCATCGGCGAGGCCTTTCGTCACGTGGCTCGCGGCACGGCCGACATCATGTTGACCGGGGCCGGCGAGTCGCGGATCAATCCGACCTCGATGTTGCGGCACGTTCTGCTGGCCAAGGCCACGGTCAAGGGTAACGACCGTCCGTCCGCGGCCCAACGCCCGTTCGACGTTGACCGCGACGGCTACGTCTGCGCCGAGGGCGGCGGCACGCTGGTCATCGAGTCGGCCGAGCATGCCGCCGATCGGGGCCGCTCGCCGCGAGCGGTTGTGGCCGGATTCGGGTCCAGTTGTGCCACCAGCCTGCCGAATGTTTCCGAGTTGTCGGGACGAGGGATCGCCCTGGCCATCAAGGCCGCCCTTCGCGACGCAGGCCTTGAGGGCGACGACATCGACGCCGTGGTGGCCCGCGGCGCAGCCGTTCCCGAGGAGGACGTGGCCGAGGCGACGGCCATCAGAAAGATGCTCGGCGGTGACGTGCCGGTGACGTCGTTCAGCGGCGGCATGGGCAATGTCGGCGCCGCCCAGGGCCCCGTGGGAGCGGCCATGGCAGTCGAGATGATGGACCGCGGCTGTGTGCCGCCAATCTGCAACTGCGATGATCTTGATCCGGCCTGTCCGATTAACGCCGTGACCGACGGGCCGTTGGAGAAACCTCTGAGCACGGTGATAGTTTTGTCCAGTACCGTTGGCGGACAGACCGCAGCGCTGATAGTCAGAAAGGTCTGATGAGGTTTGGTCGGCCGCTTGTCCGGCCGGCCATGGTGAGAATAACCATGAGTCGAAGGCGAGTCGTCATAACGGGAATGGGCATGGTCGGGCCGCTGGGCCTGACGGTCGAGGAGAACTGGCAAGGACTGATTGCCGGCAAGAGCGGCATTTCGCGCACGCGAAAGTTCGACGCGGCGACGTTTCCGACGACCTTTTCGGCCCAAGTTCCCCAGTTCGACCTGGCCGACTACTGCGACCGTGCCGAGGAGTTCGCTCACAGCGGCGACAATATCAAGTTCGCGGTCGCCGCGGCGCGGATGGCCTGCGACGACAGCGGCCTGACAGCCCAGGCGATTGATGCGGAGCGCTTCGGGGTCTATCTCGGCAGCGGCGAGGGGCCCGCGGACTTCTTCGCCTTCATCCGTTCTCTGGCCGCGGGCCTCAGCGACGGCAAGATTGATACCAATTCCTATTACCTGGCGGGCCTGGAGAACTACGATCCGCTGAACGAGTGGGAGCAGGAACCCGGCCGCTCGGCGGCCCACCTGGCCCGGCTGCACAACGCCCTGGGGCCGAACTGCAACACGCTGACCGCCTGTGC
>JAACEH010000327.1 GCA_011682595.1 Anaerolineaceae bacterium | reverse complement strand
CTGGGCCTGATCCTGATGGTCATCGCCCTGGGCGTGAACGCCGCAGTGCAGGTCTTTCAATACCGGAGCAGCCCGTGGAAGCGGTCTTTGAAGCCAACAACCTGAGCAAGACCTACGACGGGCGGATGGCCCTCGACGTCCGCTCTCTGCGCATAGAGCGCGGGCGGATTTACGGGCTCGTCGGACCCAACGGGTCGGGCAAGTCGACCCTGCTGGAGATTCTCGCGGGACTGGCCGCGCCGACGGCCGGGGAACTGCTCTTTTGCGGACGACCGTTTGCCGAAGTGCCGCCGGGGGGCCGCCGACCGGCCGCCGAGGTGACGCTCGTCATGCAGCACCCGTTCATGTTTCGCGGCTCCGTGCGGCGCAACGTCGAGTACGGCCTGAGGGCCTGCCGGGTCTCTCGCCGGGAGGCCGGCCGCCGGGTCGAGAGCCAGTTGAAGGCCCTGGGCCTGCTGGAGATCGCCGACTGCGAGGCCCGCCGACTTTCCGGCGGCGAAATGCAGAGAGTGTCGCTGGCCCGGGCCCTGGTGCTCGAAACACCGGTGGTCCTGATGGACGAGCCCCTGTCGCACCTGGACGCGGCGCACCGGCAACTGGTCGTGGCCGCCGTGGGCCGCCTTGTCGAGGGTTCGCGAACCGTCGTCATCGCGGCTCACGACCCGGACGATTTCCTGCCCATGATGGACCGCGTTATCCGCATCGAGGACGGCCGCTGCCGAGTGATCGAAACCAATTCGGGAGAACCACCCCATGAAACCCGTTGAACCTGCCATCCCCCTGGCCCGGGCCCTGGAGATCGTCCTGGAACATGCCCGCCGGTTGCCGCCGCTTGACCTCCAGATCGACGCGGCCGCCGGACGCGTTCTGGCCGAGGAGGTCAGGTCGGACATGGATTTGCCGCCCTTCGACAAGTCGGCCATGGATGGCTACGCGCTGCGGGCCGACGACATCGCAACCGTTCCGTCGGTCCTGGAGGTGGTGGAGGACATTCCCGCGGGGCGAGCCCCGGAGCGGTTCGTCGAGGCCGGCCAATGCGCAAAGATCATGACCGGAGCCCCTGTTCCTCGCGGGGCGGACACGGTGGTCATGGTCGAGCACACGGAGTCTTCCGGCGACGACGAGGTGCGCATCCTGCGCACGGCGGCCAGGGGTCGCAACATCTGCTTTCGCGGCGAGGACGTGAAAGAGGGCGCGGTCGTGGCCTGCCGGGGCACGGTGCTCAGCCCGCTGGACGTGGCCCTCGTGGCGGCGGCGGGCCGGGCCTGCGTTCCAGTTTATGGCCTGCCGACGGTCGCCATCCTGGCCACCGGCGACGAGATCATCGAGCCGCAGGGGACGCCCCGGGCGGGGCAGATACGAAATAGCAACTCGCACGCCCTGGCGGCCCGGCTGAGGGAATCGGGCATTCAGGCGGACTACCTGGGCATAGCACCCGATGAACAGGCCGCGCTGCGGGCGGCCATTGAAGACGGCCTGCGGCGAGACGTGCTGATCGTCTCGGGCGGCGTCTCGATGGGCGACTACGACCTGGTCCCGGGAGTCCTGGCGGAGTTGTCAGTGGAACTTATCTTTCAGCGGGTGGCCGTCAAGCCCGGGCGGCCGACGGTTTTCGGCACACGCGGCGGGACAATCGTCTTCGGGCTGCCGGGAAATCCCGTGTCGACCCTGGTCATCGCCGAGTTGCTCGTGGTGCCCGCCCTGCTGCACATGATGGGCCGGGAGGATGCCGCTCCGACAATGGTCGAGGCCCTGCTGGAGGGGCCGCTTTCGCACCGCGGAAACCGGATGTCGTTTCGGCCGGTGGCCCTGCGGTGGTGCGAGGGAGTTTGCCGCGCCGCACCGGTCGAGTACCACGGTTCAGCCGACCTGGCCGGCGCCGCCCGCGGCAACGCCTTCGCCCTGATTCCGGAGGGCACGAAGCAATTGGCTGCAGGATCCAGGACGCAGGTGCTGATGTTTCCCGAGAGCGCCCCATGAAAGGCGGTTTCCGGCGTGACCGCGAAAATTCTGTCGGTCAACGTGAGCGATCGCAAACACGTCGCCAAGAGGCCGGTCGCCCAGGCTGAGCTGGGCGTGGGACTCGGCCTGGTTGGCGACGCACACGCTGGGCCGGGAGACCGCCAGGTGAGCCTGCTGGCCGCCGAGTCCATTGAGCGCCTGGAGCGGGCCTTCCGCCAGAGGACCATAGAAGGCAACCTGCCGGCCTGCCCGACGGCCGGCCGGCAACCGGCGCCCGGGGCCCTGGCCGAGAACCTGACCACGCGGGGGCTCGACCTGTCGGCGCTGCCGCCGGGGACCCGCCTGCGTATCGGCGAAGAGGTAGTCCTGGAGATCAGCAGGATCGGCAAGGAATGTTACCGATATTGCGAAATCTACCGGAAGTTCGCCGGCTGCCCGATACCGCACGAAGCGGCCTTCGCCCGGGTGATACGCGGCGGGCGGGTGCGGCCGGGAGACGGCGTGCGGGTTGACTACTAACCCGGCCATAAATAGTCTTGCATTTGGTTGAGGTCGCTTGTATAATGCCTGCATGGAACTTATCAATGCACGGAAGTTGGGTCCTT
>JAACEH010000058.1 GCA_011682595.1 Anaerolineaceae bacterium | reverse complement strand
TCGCGGGTCATCAGGGCCCGCTTCAGCGGCTCGACGGCTGCGGGGTCGCCGATCCGGCCCAATGCCCAGGCGGCGGCAAACTGCACACTGGTCCGCTCGTCGTGCAGACACTCGACCAGGTGGGGCACGGCCTTGGGGCTTTTGAGTCGGCCCAGGTACCGGGCCGCGCTCTGGCGGGCCCGGACGTCGGAGAGTTTCAGACCGTGAACCAGGGCGTCGGCCAGGGCGTCGTCACCGGCCTCGAACAGCCGCTCGGTCAGCAGCCGCCGCACCTGCCCGTCGGTCTCGCCGGACAGGACGTGCCGGGCCCTCTGCCAGGCGGCCTCGGGAAGGCGCCGCCCCTTGGCGGCCCGGGCAAAACGGATGGCCGCCTGGCGGCGCACCGCCACGTCTTCGCTGCGGAGTTTCTTCAGGGCCATGTAGAGCGGATCGATCACCGGCAACACGTCGTCGAGAATGGCCGTGGCGATCTCGGGCGGCCGGGCATCGACCGAGGCCTCGAGCGGGGCGATGGCCCGCTCTTTCATGCGCACCAGGGCGGCGATGGCCAGTTGCCGATGCTCGCCCGGCGGCAGGGCCAGGGCCTCGATGAGCGTTCGCGTCTGGAGGTCGATCTTCACCGCCCCTTCGGCGGCGGCATTCGAATCGGCCGGGTCATCCCCGGCCGCCGGGCCGCTGTGCTGGTCGGCCCAGGTGCGAGCCATCTTGATGGCCTCGGCGTTTTTCCACGGCTGCCAGCCGGGATCAAAACCCTTGAGTGCAAAACCCGCAATCCTGGCAAACGACTCCGCGGCCGCAGCGCGAACCGTCGATGCGCTGTCGGCCAGCAGGTCGACGATGATCGGCGCACCGACCGGGCGGCCGATTTCGCCCACCGCCTCGGCCATGGAGCGCCGCACGTTGTAGCTGTCGTCCCCCGTCAGGGCGGCCAGGGCGCCAAGGGAGTGGGCGGACTTCATTCGCCCCAGGGCCTCGACCGCCGCCTTGCGAATCCGCCACCGCCCGACGGTCAGGGCACGCTCCAACAACGAAGCGTCGCCGATTTTTTCGGCCGAGGCGATCACCTCCCGCTGCACCGAGAGCGACGGGTCGTCGATAACCTTCAGCAGCAACCGTCCCGCCTCGGGCCCGGGGGCCAGCCCGATGCGGCGAACGGCCTCGATGCGCACCTTCTCGTCGCCGCCGGCCAGCAGGCGAGCATAGCGGCCGGCCATCTCGTCGCCGCCCCGATGGGCCAGCAGGGCCATGGCGGCCAGGACAATCCGTGGGTTGCGGTCGCCGAGGGCCTCGATCACCAGCGGCGGCGTCTCGGGCAGTTCGACCTCCCGCAGGGCCTCCAGGGCGGCATGTCGCAGGGCCGGCTCGCGGCTGGGCAGCATGCCCACGACAACGTTTCTTCCTTGTGGCGTACCGGCCACAGCGGCGGCCCGGATGATGGCCGTGAGGATGTGCCGCGAGGGGTCGCTGGCCCGCTTCCGCTGATGGAAGATGGCCATCAACCGCGGCAGGTCGATGGCCGCGGACTTCTCGGGGTTGCTTCGAGCCAGTTCGGCCAGCAGGAGAATCGCCTGGCCGCGAATCACCGGCCGCAGGTTCTTCTGCTCGGCCGCCTGGTAAAGGACCTCGACGGCCGAAGCGTCACCCAGGCGGGCCAGGGCCATGGCGGCATTGCGCCGAGCGACCGGGTCGGCCCCTCTCGCGGCTTTCCTGAGGGCGGCGACGGCCTCCCGGCCCATCCCGACCAGCCGGTCGGCGGCCTGGCAACCGTGCCGATCGAACTCTCCGGAATAGAAGGGCTGCCTGCCGCCGGCACGGCCGGTGACAATGCTTTCCTCGTCGAGCCGGGCGATCCACTGCGAGATCGCCTGGTCGGTCGTCGCCGCGGGCGAAGAACCTTCCGGCTGTCCCGTCAAAGCGGGGGCCCCGGCGGGTTGCTTGTCGGCCCGGCAACCGGCGGCAACCAGGACGGCGGCGGCGATTAAAGCCGGGAGAAAAAACGGGCTTCGCGGTTTAATCATAGGAGTCTATAATACCTCGGCAACAGGCAGTTGACCAGACGACAGAGGTGCACAATGCGACGACTCTTCCCGTTCGTAGCGACCGCCGTGATAACGGTAATCATGGTAGCGACTTTCGCCGGCCCTGTCGAGGCCGCGGTCGAAGTGGGTCTCGGCCCGGAGAATATCGTGATCCTGGTCAACGACCGGGTGCCCGCGAGCGTCGAGCTGGGCAGCTACTACGCCGCCCAGCGAGGCGTCCCGACCGAGAACATCCTGCACCTGAAGACCGGTCAAGGCGAACTGATCACCCGCGACGATTTCGACAAACAGATTGTCGCCCCGCTGCGGGATTTTCTCAACAAGCGGCTGGGCCGGATGCGGGTCCGCTTGCCCGAGGGCGAGCTGGTGCTGAGAATGTCGAAGAAACAGATTCGCTGCCTGGTCCCCGTCTACGGTGTTCCGGTGAAGATCGACGGTTTTAAGAGCGTCAAGAACATGTACAAATCAATGGCTGCGGGGGTGGACAGCGAACTGACCCTGCTGCCCAAGGGCGGCCACCTGCTGGGCGGGGCAATTCAGAGTCCGTACTTCGCCGAGGACCGGCCCTTCAACGAGGGTCTGGCCCGCCACATGCTGCTGGTCTGCCGGCTCGACGGTCCGTCGCCGAAGATTGTCCGCCGCATGATCGACGACGCCCTGTGGGCCGAAGAGCACGGCCTGCAGGGACGGGCCTACTTCGACGTCCGCAACATCAACAAGGGCGGCTACGCCCAGGGCGACAAGTGGATTCGCGACGCCTATCAGAAAACCAAGGCGGCCGGCATACCGAGTTACCTTGACCAGAAGGCCGAGGTCATGAGCATCGGCCAGAGCATGCCCGAGGCCTGCTTCTACCTGGGCTGGTACATGCCGAACGTCTCCGGGGCCATCGCCCGGCCCCAGTTCCGCTTCCAGAGGGGGGCCGTCGCTTACCACCTGCACAGTTTCTCGGCTATGAAGCTCCGCACGACCAAAGAGCGATGGGCGGGCCCACTGCTGGCCCGCGGCGCAGCCTGCACCATGGGCGCGGTCTACGAACCGTACCTGACCGGCACACCGTACCTCGACATTTTCACCGACCGGCTCCTGAAGGGCTACACCTTCGCCGAGTCGGCCTACATGTCGCAGCGGCTGCTGTCATGGATGATGGTCTTCCTCGGCGACCCGCTATACCGGCCTTTCGCCAAACCGTTCCGCCAACCGGAAGGCGACGCAGGCGGCGCGAAAAAAGAGCCGCCGGCGCCGAAGAAATCCGACACCGACGGCTCGAGTTCGAAACGCTGAATCCCCCCTCGCCCGATCACCTTGGCCCGGCCTTGGGGCAAGGGGTCACCTGGCCTCGATCAGGACCGGTCCCATCTTGCTGAACGGTTCGCCGCTCAGGTCGATGCCCACCTTCTCCTGCCTGCCGTCAGCCCAGGTCAACTCCAGGGAGATCCGCCCGGCCCTCGGCCCGACCTGGCTCGAAGTGACCTTCGGCGCTTTCTCGCCTGCGGCCAATGGCACCAGCAGATTCACCAGCCGCACCCGCTTGGCGGGCGACTTGTTGGTTGATCTGGAATCCCCGCTGTGTGGCCTTGCCGCGGCCGGGCCCCGTGCCGGCCATGACAATCGTCTTCTGCATCTTGACTTCGGTCGCCGGACCCGACAAAGGGACAACGTGAAGGGCTGCATTACCCACCTTGGCCGTGGCCCCTGCCCCGTCGGAGGTGAACTCGCCGTCGCTGTGGCAGATCCAGGTCAGCCGTCTCCCCTGGCCCGCCGTCATGTCGTCAACCAGCAGCAGCCAGCGCTTGGTCACCACCAGCGTGCGGCGCAGTTCGAGGGGGTCGAGCCGGGCCGGGTAAGCGCCGCTCATTTCGCCGGAGACAAACGCGTACTGGTCTGGTCGAAACGTATCTTCTTGTTCTTCTGGTCGAAGTCTTCGTAGATGGCCTTGGCGTGGGCGGCCAAACCGTCGCGAATGACCTTGCGCTCGCCCTCGGACAATTCGTCGTAGAGGATGTCGTAGGCAATGGCGATGTGATAGAGGTACCAGGAGGCCCGCAGATCGACGTTGGGCCGCCTGGTGCTTTTCTCCTGCGCGCTGCAGGCCGCGCCCCACAGACCGACCACGGCGGCGACGACCGCCAGCCCAAGAGTTCCGGTGAGCGAAACACCTGTTTTCATCGTGTCGCTCCTTGCCATGGCGCCTGTCTGTTGGCCGCGAAGCCGCCGACCTACTTCCGGCCGCCCGGCCGTTTCCTGCTCTGCTTCCGGGCGGCATAGTACGCCGCCACCTTGCCAATCGCAAGGCCCGTCTCCACGATGTCCTGCCGCCGGTAGAACTCGCTCATCTGGATAATCACTCCCGTCTTCATCACCAGTTCCACCTTCGGGCAGTCGCTGCGGCGGTACCCGGGTCGCTTGCCCCCATAGGCCGGGCAATCGAACGGGCAGACGAAGCCCTTCTTGGGCGAGGGGTAAATGTTCATCTTCCGAAACAGTTCGCTCTGGTCGACGCGCTGCAGGTAAAAGCCGGCCGGCAGCCCCTCGGCCTGAAGGGCCGCCATGAACTCGTTGCGCGAAACGCCCAGGGTCTGCGGCTCGATTCGCAGCATGTAGAACCAGTTCGACGACTCGCAGCCCGGGGTGATCTCGGGCGGCAGGATACCGGGCAGGTCGGTGATCATCTCCGTCAGCAGCTTGCCGAACTTGTTGCGTTGCCAGCAGATCCAATCAACCTTTCGCAACTGGGCCAGGGCCACCGCCCCGGACAGTTCGCTCATCCGATAGTTCGGGGCCAGGAACTGGCTGCCCCGCCCGGTGCGCTTGCCCCACATGTTCCGCGAGTAACACTTGTCGGCGAACAGGGCCGCCCGGCGGGCCAGTCGCAGGTTGTCGGTCAGGATCGCCCCGCCGTCGCCGACGCTCAGGTGCTTGTAATCGTTCAGCGAGTAGCAGCCGATGTGGCCCATCGTGCCGACGGGGCACCCCTTGTAGAAACAGTTCCAGCTCTGGGCGCAGTCTTCGATGACGTAGATCTTTTTTCGGCGGGCCAGTTTCAGGATGGGCGTCAGGTCGGCGGCGTTGCCCGCCAGGTGGACCACCAGAATGGCCTTGGTCCGCGGCGTGATCCGGGCGGCGATCGTCTGGGCCGTCATGTTGTAGGTCCGCGGATCGATGTCGGTGAAGATCGGCACCGCGTTCTGGTAGAGCACCGGAATGAAGCCGCCGGCGTCGGTCAGCACGCTGGTGATCACCTCGTCGCCCGGGCCCACGCCGAGCGCACCCAGGGCGACGTGGATGGCCGCCGTGCCGCTGGTTGTGGCCACGGCGTATTTCTTGCCGTACTTGGCGGCCAGTTCCGCGCAGAACTGCTTGACCTTCGTCCCGTGGGCATAAAAAAGCGTGTTCTGGTCGAGCGCTTCCTTCAACTCCTTCAACTCGTCGCGGCCGAACCGCCGGCCCTTGCGATAGGGCGTCTTCTTGGCCTTGGGCCCGCCGTGAATCGCCAGTTTCTCCGTAAGTCTGCTCTTTGCCTTACCTGCCACCATGGGCCTCCTGTCTGTAATCCGACGAGTCTCTTCGACCCTCTCTCGGACGTTACTTGACGAAACCGACTTTCCTGAGAATGCGACCCAGTAGGGGCACCCCTTGCGGGTGCCCGCGAGAAGCGTACGCGGGCGGGGGCAAGCCCCGCCCCTACAAAAAACCACAGAAACGGCGTGCCGCTAAACACGTACAACGAAACCGGCTCTCCTGAGGACGCGATCCGAGTCCTGCCTGCATCGCGGCGCCCTTACGGTTTCACATACTCGTAGGCCCCGATGTCCGGGGCCTTGCCTTGGGGGACTTTTGTCCCGGCCCGATCCTTCTCCATCCCCACCTCCAGCCCCGCGTCGATGGCCGGGCTGTCGGCCTTCAAACGATAGTCGCCCTTGTCCGGGGCGACGAAAATCTTCTTCAGGTCGGTCTCGGTCAGAAGATCGTGTTTGAGCTGCTTGCCGAGAACATCGAAGCCCTGAAAATGGCCGACGTACAGGTTGTTGCCGACCTCAAACGGCTCGTTGATCAGCAGGCCGGCCGGCGTCGTCCAGACTTTCCGCAGCACCTCGCCGTCGAGCCAGCCCCCCCTGGTGACCTCGCTCCGGGGATAGAACCCGCCGACCGGAATCGCGACCAGAGGATCGACGCCCAACTCCCTCACGCAATAGTCGACCATCTCCAGACGCGAGTTGCCCCAGGGAAACTGCCAGCGGCGGCCGACGCGCTGCTGCGGAGTCAGGGGATTGAAGGCCGGCGAACAGGGCACGTAGTCCGTCGGCCGGCGGGCGATTGCCGCCAACACCCTTTCGCGGGAAGTCATTGCGCTGCTGCTCATGGCTAAAGTGCTTCCTTCCAGTTCACCGAGCCGTCGTCAGGGCTTAACCACGCCATGCCGCCGGGCCGCGTCGAAGAAGGCCCGGAAGTTCTCCTCACTGGCCTCTTCGGTGATTGAATCGCTCGTGCCGACGATGTAGCCGCCCTCGGGCAGCGCAGCCTGGTCGATGGCCTCTTTGACCGCCGCGTCGATTGTCTCCGGAGTGCCGCGCCAGACGGTGTTGACCGTGTCGATGCCACCATTCAGGCACACGTCCTTGCCGGCCAGCCGGCGGGCCTGGCCGGGTGTAACGTCACCGGAGGGCGGCGGACAGATGGTCGAAAGCAGGTCGATGCCCACCTCGCGCAACATGGGTAGCGTCTCGGCGACCTTGCCGTCGTCATAAAGATGATAGAGCGCCCCATACTCATGCGTCAGATCAACGTGGGCCTTGATCCGCGGCAGGAAGAACCGGCGGTACAGTTCCGGCGACCAGCCGCTGCTCATGGACTCGAAAAAGGTGGAGCAATAGACCATCTCGGCCCCGTTGTCAAGAACCCGTCGCGTCATGTCCATCAGCGGCTTGTGGAACAGATCGATCAACTGGTCAACAAACTGCGGATTCTCATAGCAGGCAATCATCAGCTCTTCGAGCGGATAGGCATCGCCGGCGTTATGGCTCAGGGCCGATTCGGTATGAGCCGACAGCAGTCCGCGGCCGCCGATCTCCGCCGAAAGCTTACGATAGTCGGGAACCTCGTGTGCGGCGGTCCAGGCCTTGAGCAGCAGCTCCAAGGCCGCCAGATCATCGGGCCCCTTGACGATGTGCTCCTCGAGATGAGCATCCGGGCCGATGCCGAACTGACCGCCTGGCTTGGGCATGTGTATCTCGTCGGTCAGACAGCCGGCGGGCGTCTCGAAGGTCCGCCGCCAGATGGTGTAATCCCCGCTGGTTTCCCGCCGCTCGTCCACGCGAATGTCCGAACCCAATCGCGAATAATCGGCGCCCGGATGCGGAATGAACTCTCCCGGTCCCGCCGAGGCGCCGAGCAGAGGGTCAATGTCATAGATTTCGGCGTACTTCAGGCAAGCCCCCTGCTTCTGCGTACCCTCGTGCTTGAGGAGATAGCGCCAGAAGCGCGGCGAGACCGGCACGCGGTCGGGCCCCTCGAATCGGATGGCGGCCAGCAACCGCTCTTTGGAAGTCATTTGCGACATAATTCTCTCCCTTTCGCCTAAAGCTTTGAACCCACGGCCGGCAAAGGCGACGCGCACAATCTTACCGCAACGCTATTGCCCTGTCTTTGGCGGATGTTATAATAATTTGCACAAACTCACTTTATTCCCGGCTCCTGCCAAAACAGACCGCCCGGGAAGAAAGGGGCAATAAATGCCATCTGAAAGCAGTAAACTGTGGACCGACGACTTCTACCAGGCCGTTGACCCACAGGTCAGGGTTGTAGGATATATGGCGGCCGAAGCGGGGCAGCACTACCAGGCCAGCCGCTCACTGGTCCCGGACTTCGACCTCTGGTACATGACCGCGGGCAGCGGAAGCGTCCTGATCGACGACCGCTGGGTCGACTTCGCCGAGGGTGACCTGCTGGTCATCAAACCCGGCCAACATTATCACGCCGACCGGGCCGACGCCGAAAATCCCTTCAGGCAATACTGGGTTCACGTCCTGCCCTTTGGCGGCCGCCGGCCCGAGCTCAGCCGTCCCCTGGCCAGCCTCTGGCCGACGGTCATCTCAGTGACCCATCTGCCCTCTCTGGGTGAGCTGTTCGCCGACCTCTTCGAGACCTTCACCGCCAAGCCCCAGGGATACGCCCTGGGCCTGAAAGCCCTGATGCACCAGGTGCTGGGGCTGCTCTTTCCGCTGCTCCGACAGCCCACGCGACCGCACGTTCCGCCGGGTTACGCCGGGCTGCTGAAGGCCCGCGATTTTGTTGAACAGCATTGCCGTCGCGACCTGACGCTGGACGAGGTGGCCGAGCAGGCCGACCTGAGCGCCAGTTACCTGCTGGCCCTGTTCAAACGGTTTCTGGGCTGCTCGCCCATGCAGTACCAGAGAACCTTGCGCTTGCGGTCGGCCAAGGTCCTGCTGGCCCGGGGAACCAGCGTGACCGAGACGGCCCGGCAGGTGGGCTTCAACTCGCTTCACTATTTCAGCCGCATCTTCAGCAGGCAGGAAGGAATGACGGCCAGAGGCTTCGCCGAGCAGTGCCGCCGCAAGTGACGGCCGGGAGCGCATCACGTTTTCAGGTAACTGGGCGCCAGGGTCTGGCGCAGCCAGGCCATGACCACGATTATGTCGGGGGGAGACAATCACGGCCTGACCTTCGGCCAGACCGTGGCACCCAGGCCTCCGACATCGGACCTCCGACATCGGACCTTGCCAAAGTCCCGGGCATTGGCTATTCTAGCCCGCGCGTGAGCACGCGAAATGATAGGGGCACCCCTTGCGGGTGCCCGCGAGAAGCCAGCTCGTGCCATGTAGCCCGTACGGGTTCTGTTGACCCGACCTGCTCACTGTTTACAGGAAACTAAGGAGCACTGATGTCACTGATTGTCGTCGGAAGCATCGCCTTTGATTCCGTTGAGACGCCGACCGGCCGGGCGGACGACGTGCTGGGCGGATCGGCCACCTACTTTTCCTACGCGGCCAGTTACTTCGGCCCGGTGCGACTGGTCGGCGTGGTGGGAACGGACTTTCCGCCGGCCCACCGCCAACTGCTCGAGAGCCGCAACATCGACACCGCCGGGCTCGAGGTCGTCGAGGGCAAGACCTTCCGCTGGCACGGGGCCTACCAAAAGGACATGAACACGCGGACCACGCTGGAGGTCAACCTGAACGTCTTCGGAGAGTTCGACCCCAAGCTGCCGGAGGCCTTCCGCGATTCGGAGCTGGTCTTTCTGGCCAACGGCAGTCCGCAGGTTCAGATGCGCGTGCTGGAGCAGGTTACCAAGCCGCGGCTCACCGTGGCCGACACCATGAACCTGTGGATCGAGACGGCACGCGACGACCTGGTCCGCCTGATGGGCCTGGTCGACGGTATGGTCCTGAACGACGAGGAAGCCCTGATGCTGACCGGGGAAACAAACCTGGTGACCGCCGGCCGCCGGGTGCTCGACCTGGGGCCGAAGTTCGCCGTTATCAAAAAGGGCGAGCACGGGGCCATGCTCGTCACGCCGAGCGAGGTGGTCAACCTGCCGGCCTATCCGACCGACCGCGTGGTCGACCCGACCGGGGCCGGCGACTCCTTCGCCGGCGGCATGATGGGCTACCTGGCCACCCAAGCCACCACCCAAGCCACCCAAGACATTTTCGACGCGCCGCGACTGAAGGCGGCCATGGCCTACGGAACCGTGGTCGCATCGTTCAACGTCGAGGACTTCAGCCTGAACCGCTTCCAGGAAATCGACCGCCAGGACATCGACCGCCGGTTCGACCAGTACCGGGCCATGCTGGCCATCTGACGGAGATTCATTCATGGCCGACCTGCGGCTGTTCATCGCGGTGGAGTTGCCGGATGCGGCCAAGGAACTTCTGGCCGCCGTGCAGCGGGAGTTGCAGCAGGCCGACGCCCGGGTCAAGTGGTCCAGGCCCGAGAACATCCACCTGACGCTGAAGTTCCTGGGCGACACACCCGAAGAGTTCCTCGACGACCTGTCGGCGGCCCTGGACGAGGCGGCCGCTGGGCACGCGGCTCACACGGCCCGGGTGGCCCAGGTCGGCGCGTTTCCCAATGTTCGGCGGCCGCGGGTGATCTGGGTCGGACTGGACGAGCCGACCGGGCAGTTGCCGGCCCTGCAAAGAAGCGTTGAGGAGGCCACCAGCGACCTGGTCGAACCCGAGCGCCGCAGCTTCGCCGCTCATCTGACCCTCGGCCGCGTTATCGTTAAGGACGGAGGCAACCTCACCCAACTGTCGCGACTGATGGAAGGGTATCGCTTGAACTCTTTTTCTTCAGTCGAGGTCCCGGTCAACCAGGTCGTCCTGATCCGCTCCGAACTGTCACCCAGCGGCCCGACCTACACCCCCCTGCACCGCTCACCCCTGAATCACGAATAAAACAAATCATGGCCATCCTGATGCGATCGGGACGTGGCCATGGCTTGTGACGACGGGTGGCATGGGCTGCTTGCCAGCCCATGTCGTAGTTGAGTAGGTCGGGTCAACAGACCCGACGCTCACGTCTGCAGCGATGAATCTCGATACCTGTCTAGCACTCGTGCTGCACGGCGAAGTCCCGCAAGGGTCAGGCGCCAGATGCCATCCTGGCTGCCGTCGAGGTACCCATGATTGATGAGCCTCTGGCGCGACCACTGCAGGCGGTTGTGCCAAAGTGGTTCTGGAGGCCTGTCGGGCCTCGGCTGAGTTCGTTCTTGCTCGTCGAGTCCGAAGAAGTCTGCCAAAGGCTCGTAGGTCGATCCGGCTGAAACTGCGTGATCTGAACCGCCGTTGAGGAGAATAAAACATAGCAATGGGTCGTCCACGTCCTTGTACTCTGGGAACCCCATGGTCGCCTCCGTCAGTGCGTAGGTCACGTCGTGCAATATGAATGTCGGGTCTGTTGACCCGACCTACCCCTACCCCTTCCGTGCCTGTCAGGCGAAAAGCCGGTGCCACGGTCTGGCGGAGCCAGGCCGTGATCATCCCGCACAGCATCATGGCCCGGCCTAGGCGCCCAACCGCGCAAAACATATGCTACTCTGCGAAGTAGCACTTCGCTACGAAGCACGAGCGTCAGGCCGCTTACTCGTGCACGATCATCGGTCCGTGACCGACCACGTTGACGAAAACGGCGACCTTGAGTTTTCCGGCGATCTTCCTCAGTCCGTCCAGCGTGTAGGTCGGGTCAACAGACCCGACATTTTGCCGGGTCGCCCTCCGACCGTCGGGTCTGTTGACCCGACCTACTTGACTTGGGCCACGGGCGAGACGCCCGTGGCACGCATGGGCAGGATGCCCATGCCACGTAGGATTACTCGTGCACGATCATCGGTCCGCGACCGACGACGTTGACGAAAACGGCGCCCTTGAGTTTGCCGGCCACCTTCTTCAGTCCGTCCAGGGTGTCGACCGGCTGCGAGGCAACCTGGTCGATGACCATGCCGGCCCGCAGGCCGCCCTCATAGGTCTTGCTCTCCTTGTCGACACTGTTGACGAAGACGCCCCGCACGCCCTCGTCGACCTCGGCCTCGCGGCGCAGGGCGGGGGTCAGTTCGCGAAGGACCATGCCCCGCCACTTGAACGAGCCCTCGGGGGCCGGCCGGGTCTGGCCGTCGTCATCGGCGGCGGCCATCCTGCCCAGGTCGCGGCGGACCACAGGGTCATTTTCTTGCCGCTGCGATAGAGGGTCAGCTTGATCTTCCCGCCGACCGGCGTCAGTCCCACGCGGCCCACCAGGTCGTCGGCGTCGGTGATCCGTTTGCCGTCGATCTCGATGATCAGGTCGGCCGGCAGGAGGCCCGCCTTGGCGGCCGGACTGTCCGGGACGACCTTGCTGACGAAGGCGCCGATACCCGGTTCGGCCCCGGCGGTCTTGCTTTCGATCGGTTTGGGATTGCGAATCTCCACGCCGAGGTAACCGTACTCGATCTTCTTGCCCTTCTTGAGCCGCCGGATGATGTCGCGGGTCGTCTCGTCGATGGGAATCGCAAAGCCCACGCCTTGGCTGCCGCCGCCGCGGGAAGCGATGGCCACGTTGATGCCGATAACCCGGCCCTTCAGGTCGCAGAGCGGGCCGCCGCTGTTACCGGGATTGATGGCTGCATCGGTCTGGATCAGCTTGCCGTAGAAGCGGTCCTCTTCCTGGCCCAGGGCCAGGCGCCGCCGCGTGCCGCTGACGATGCCGAAGCTGATGCTGGCCTGGCCGTCGGCCCCGAAACCGAACGGCGTACCCATGGCCAGGACGAACAGCCCGCGCCTGACCTCAACGTCACCGTCCAGCTTGGCCGCGGGAAGACCATCGGCCTCGATCTTCAGTACCGCCAGGTCGCTGCGCGGATCCTGACCGATGATCTTGGCCTTGAAGTGCCGCTTGTCGGACAGGGTGACTTCGACCTCTTCGGCGCCACGGATGACGTGCTGGTTGGTCAGAATGTAACCGTCCGGGGAGATGATGACACCGGAACCCAGCCCGCGCGGCACGAGTTCCTGCGGCTGCTTGCGGCGCGGTTCCTGCGGGGACCGGGGGCGCTGGGGAAAACGTCGCCGCCACTCGGGGGGCAACATGTCCCAGGGATCAAAGTTCCGATCCATGGACACTTGCGGGGCTTTGCCTTTATTCTGGACGCTGACCACGCAGCGGCCGACCTCTGCGGCCACCTTTTCGATCCGCAGTTGCAGTTGCGTCATGGCCTCGGAATCGTCTCCGCGGGCCACGACCGGCCAGGCAACCAGAGTCGCCGCCACAAAAAGAGAAACCGCCACCGTTGATTTCCATGTCCTGGCATTCATTTCTTCCACTCCTCCTGCAAGACATCCGTACCGGAAAAACGCATCTCGGACCGCCATACGGAAGCGACCTCTCGGCAAGTGCGCCGGTCGCCTTCAGTATTATAGTACGACTAAGACAATTTTGTTCGCAACAGGTGAGAACTATTTTTTCGCGGTCTCGGCCTGGCGGGCTTCGGCCTGCGGGGCCCCGGCCCCCTCCTCCTGCGGAATCAGCCCCTTCTTGACCCGAATGGCATGGTCGATCTCGGCGGCCAGGTCCGGGTTTTCCTTGAGGAACATCTTGGTGTTCTCGCGGCCCTGGCCCAGGCGGACGTCGCCGTAGCTGAACCACGCGCCGCTCTTGGCGATCACCTCGATCTCGACGCCAAGGTCGACCAGGTCGCCCTCGTAGCTGATGCCCGAATCGTACATGATGTCGAACTCGGCCTTCGTGAACGGCGGGGCGACCTTGTTCTTGACCACCTTGCATCGCGTGCGGCTGCCGACCACGCGGTCGCCGTCCTTGATGGCTCCGATGCGCCGCACGTCGAGTCGCACGGACGAGTAGAACTTCAGGGCCCGGCCGCCGGGGGTGGTCTCGGGGTTGCCGAACATGACGCCGATCTTCATGCGAATCTGGTTGATAAAAAGCACCGTGGTCCGCGTCTTGGAGATGTTGGCGGTCAGTTTTCTCAGGGCCTGGCTCATCAGGCGGGCCTGCAGGGCGACGTGGGTGTCGCCGATGTTGCCTTCGATCTCGGCCCGCGGCGTCAGGGCGGCCACACTGTCGATGACCACGATGTCCAGAGCGCCCGAAATGACCAGCATCTCGCATATCTCGAGGGCCTGCTCCCCGGAATCGGGCTGCGAGACCAGCAGGTTCTCGACATTGACGCCCAGCTTGCGGCACCACGAAGGGTCAAGGGCATGCTCGGCGTCGATGAAAGCGGCGATGCCGTCGGTCTTCTGGGCCTGGGCGATCACGTGCAGGGCCAGCGTGGTTTTGCCGCTGGACTCGGGGCCGAACAGTTCGATCACCCGGCCGCGCGGCACGCCGCGACCGCCGAGGGCAATGTCCAGGCTGAGGCTCCCCGTGGGAATGCCGTCGACGGGCACAATCGACGAGTCGCCCATGTGCATGATCGAGCCTTTGCCGAACTGCTTTTCGATCTGCATCAGAACGCGGTCCAACGCCTTCTCGTCGCCGGAACTGTTTCCAGACTTGGCCATCAGCTTCTCCCTTTTCCCTTTTCCCTTAGCCCGTGCCGTGTCCAGTGGGTTTGCTCAGAGACTGATTGGGTGGACGCTCCGGCCATGGCATAACGAAAGTCCGTGGGCCAAAGCGCGGCAGGCTCCGGCGGCCCTCAAAAAAAGTAAGCCACACCCAACCGCAAGATCGAAGTGTAGCCTGTGGCCCCCCGCAATTCCAGAGGAAACCCCCGGATTTTTGCCACCCAAGCCACCCAAGCCACCCAAGGCGGATGGCGGCGCCATGGTCTGGCCGCCCTTCGACGGTGCTCACGGCAAGCAGGCCAGGCCATGAGGTGGTTCTCGAAGGATAATCACGGCCTGGCTTCGCCAGACCGTGGCACCCGCTGCAAGGGCACACTGGCATGGGACAGGGCGGAACGAGTGCGGGGGGCGGGGGCTGTGCGCCGCGGAGGGGCGGCGGGCTCAGCCCGTTCGGATCGGCTCTTCCAGGGCCAGCACCTTGAAGCCCCTCTGGCGGGTCAGGACGGTGATGCTGCGGAAGTGGTGGCGGGCCAGTTTCTCGTAGGGCACAAACTGGTTGGCCACCAGCAGGGCCCGGCCGCCGCCGGGGGCCAGCAGGCGGGCCATGCCGCGAACGAATCGTTCGGACAAGTTGCGGCTGGTGCTAAAGCCCTGGTGAAACGGCGGGTTGCACAGGATAAGATCAAACGGTCCGCCGAGGCCGTCGCCGCAATCACTCGGGACGACCTGGCCGGGAATCTCCCGCACCTGGAAATTTCTGCGGCAGGCGGCCAGGGCGGCAGCGCTGTTGTCGGTGGCTACGATCCTTGCGGCGCCCAGCCGGGCGGCCTGGATCGACAGGTAACCGTATCCGCAGCCGAGGTCCAACACGCTTCGGCCGCCCAGGTCGTCCAGGCACGAAACCAGCAACCGGCTGCCGCGATCGACCTTGTCCCACCCGTAGATGCCCGGCTTACTGTAGAAACTCAGCTCGGGCCCGGCCTCGATCAGTCGCAGGCGGCCGTAGTCGTCGTCGGCAAGGAGTTGCCCGGCCTTGTCGTCGCACTTTGAAATCATCCCGCATCGGGCGCCGCTCTTCATCAGGGTCTCGGGCTCCCCGTCGCCGAACAACTCCCCCGCCCGGCGAATGTAGGTCTTGGTCCCCTCGTAGCGCAGCCCGGCCAGGTGCAGCCGACCGCCGGACGGCAGAACCTCGAAGGCCCGGTTTATCACCTGGTGAACCAGGGCCTTGCCCTTGGCCACGCGGAACAGCACAACATCAAAGGTCCCCGGCTCGATTTCCTGGAGTGTAAGGTCCGCAAACTCAACCCGGTCGCTGCGGGCCGCAAGCTGCTTTGCGATTTCGTATCGGCTGGTCACGACGTGACAGTCGCGGTGTTCGAGAAACGGCGCGTAGCGGGCCACCTCGGCCGCCTCTTCAACCAGAAGCAGCAGCCTCTGGTCCGGCTCTTCAGGCACGGACCGCCACAATAGTTCAGGGCATCTGTCCCGACGAATCGTTTTGTCTCCTTCCAGCGGGCCGGCCTCCACGGAGCGGAACCGGTCGGGGCCAGAGTAACTTCTGATGCGAGGGGCTGTCAACAAAAGAAGACAGGCGAGCGCTTAAGCCCGCGTGCCCGGTGGAAGCTTGCGACCGGCGACCGGCAACCCGTTAGGGCACCGGGATGCTGTTCAGGATGTTCATCAGTATCTGCACGTCGCCGGGTTCGGCGGCCCCGTTAATTCCGAACAGGAAGACCGGCGTCAGACTGTTGTCCCACGTGCCGTTGCCGAGCTGGCCGAGCGAACCACTGCCCCAGGCCCAGGCATAGTACGGCTCAGTGGCCGAGGCCTGCCCGGCCAAGGCCCACAGGGCCACCAGCAGGGCCAGAAAACCGGCTGCAAACCGCAGGAATCAGCGATCAGCAGCCACGGCGGTCGCAGCGCAGGTGCCGCTGCGATTGGAATGAGTCCGTACCATATGCGTACCCCTTACTGTTGGTCTGCCTGATGCCGGCTGAAACGAGCCCCATGCGACCGGTGACTGTGCGGCACTGGCACAGAATCTCCCCAGGTGCGCAGACTCTCCCGTCCAGTCCACCTAAGAATACCCCCAATTCCGCGTTAAGTCAAACCGCTCGGTCACTTTACAGCCCCGCAAAAACCCACTCCAGGTCCGATTCCTCCACCCCCTGCCGACCCCTTCCCCCGCCGCAGCAGAGCGGCAATAGACCGCCAATCCGGCGTCAGCGTCCCCCCAAACCCGCCGCCAAGAGCCCGATCGCCCGCCCGCCCGGCCGCAGGCCCGGCAGAATGCGCCTTGAATACCACTTGTCCACAGCCTTCCTGGACCAGTTGCAGCCGGAAAAACAAGGCCCGTGGCCTCAGAATCGACAAACATGCCCGGGTGGGGCGGCTGGACGGACATATAGCAAACCGACAGCCACAGAATCAGCTCGGCCGCCAACCAACGACGCGGCGGACCGAACTGAGCGGTCTGACGTACGTTTTGCGACGTTGGGGGCCGGGGGCTTGTTGGCGGCGAACGTGGTTCGTCGTCCGAAGGTTGGGGAACGAACTAGCCCCCTCGTACGGCGGGAGGATGGCGGGTGGCACGCAACGCCGTTAACTATGCAGCCTTTTTTGTATCCCCAATCAGTACCGTCCCGTTAGACTTTTGCGCATCTTCTGTAACCACATGATTTATTGTCGCTTAGTGATGGAAATGACCATTTTCGATTTCAACTCGACATGCCGTTTCGGCCATGATTGTTCCACCCCGCGGTGGAAAGGACTGGCCTATGCATGCAGGACGAATCGTCTTCACACAGTTGATGGACTTCTTCCCGACGCACGAATTCAACCGCTGTGTTCGCCGCTATCGCGGCAACTACAAGGCCCGGCGGTTCTCCTGCCGCGACCAGTTTCTTTGCATGGCCTTCGCCCAATTGACCGGCCGCGAAAGCCTGCGCGACATGAGCATCCGGTTGTGCGGCCCAAAGAGCTCCACGCGCTACCCCGACCTGCTGCGACGGATCAGCTACTATGCCGACGACATCGGCCGGCGATTCGTCTTCCTGACCAACAACTTCACGCTGCCGGCGCTGACCATCGCGGAACTGTACAAGAGCCGCTGGCAGGTGGAACTGTTCTTCAAGTGGATCAAGCAGCACCTGCGGATCAAGGCGTTCTACGGCACCTCGATCAAC
>JAACEH010000057.1 GCA_011682595.1 Anaerolineaceae bacterium | reverse complement strand
GCCCTCATCAGCAGCGAGTTTTTCTCTGCCCATCTGCCCCCCGATTATCCGATGCAGTATCTACAGGCGGCGACCATTGCCTGGCTCGGACTGGCGGCCCTGGCCGTCGTGGTCCAGAACCTGGTCGACAAGCGTGCCGGGGCCGGTGCTTCGGGCGGCAGGCCATAAGAAGGACGTGGAATGAACGACTTGCTTGCTCAGGTTCCTACGGACTACCGGGCCCAGCTGCAGCAGTTGCTGGACCGGGCCGGGGCGGCCCTGGCTTCGCTGCCGCAATGGATCGAGCACATCGACTGGTACATCGCCGTTGTGCTGATCCCGCTGGGCGTGGTGTCGCTGCTCTATGGTTACAGAATATTCAAGGGCGTGGTCACCGTCTACAGTTCGGTGCTCGGGGCGGTCGGCGGATGGTGGCTGACCTCGACGCTGTTGGGCCAGCCGGGGTGGGCCTGGCTCGGCGGACTGGTTGGGGCGGCGGTGATGGCTCTGCTGGCCTGGCCGCTGGTCAGGTACTTCATCTGTTTCTGGGGATCGGTGGCCGGGGGGTTGGCCGGCTACGCCGTCGCCCAGGTCATTGGCCAGGGGCGGGCCATGCTGATTTGCGTGGTCATCGGCGTCGTGCTCGGGGCGCTGCTGGCGGCCCTGGTGTTTCGTTTCATGGTTATCCTGACTACCAGCGTCGTCGGGGCCCACTTGGCGGTGTTCGGCCTGGCGGCCCTGTTGTACCGCGTGGACCGCGTCGGTCCGGCCCTGCAGGGCCGGTTCGAGTCCAGCGGAATCCTGTTGCCGCTGGTGGTGGCGGTGCCGGCACTGTTCGGCCTTGTCTACCAGATCTGGCGGAGCGAGCGACGCGAATCGAAAAAGACCGCCGGCAAGGAGTGATCGAGCTTGGCCGAGGAAACTATTGGCGTCCTGGTCGGCGATTTGGCCGAGGGCCGAATCAGCGGCGGCGACCTGGCCACGTCCGGCTTGGACGCCCGGCGTATTGCCGAGATTGGCGAGTCGCGAGGCCTGAGCGTCCTGCTGATCCTGGCCCGCGATACCGACGAGGCCATCCGCCTGGTCACCTCGTCGGGAGTTCTGGGCGGCGGGCGGCCGGTGATTGCGGTGCTGTTGGACTCCGGCGACTCGCAGGACCGCGGCGCGGTCCTGGAGGCCGGGGCCGACGATTGCCTGACCCAGCCGGTGTCGGCCCGCGAGTTGGGAGCCCGGCTGGGCCGCCTGATGGGCATCCACAGCCTGGCCATCGAGTCGGCCCGCTACAGCGCCACGCTGGCCCGCGAGTTGAACCAGGCCCGGCGAATTCAGCAGTACATTCTGCCCTTGGACCCGCCGCAGGTTGAAGGGGCCACCATCGCCGCCCGCTATCTTCCGACCTCGCAGCTCGGCGGGGACTTGTTCGATATTGTGCGGCTGGACGAACACCGCGTGGGCCTGTTCATGGCCGACGTGGCCGGTCACGGTGTCGGGGCGGCGCTGAACACCATGTTGATCAAGAGCCAGTTGGTCATCTGGGCCCGGCCGGCCATCACGGTCACCGAGACCTTGAGCCTGCTGAACAACTACCTCTGCCCCCTGGTGGATCTGCGCCACGCAACGGCTGTCTACGCCGTCTATGATCGCCGGTCGCATGAGTTGGAATATTCCCTGGCCGGCCACCTGTGCCCGGTGCTGATCCGCCGGGGCCAGCCGGCCCGGCAGATGGCCTTGCCCGAGATACCCGACGAGGCGGCCGACATGAAAGTCGGGCTGCCGCTGGGGATATTCGAGGATTGCCTGTACATGTCCCATCGCGAGATCCTGGAGCCGGGAGATCGCCTGTTCCTGTATACCGACGGCCTGATCGAGTGGCGCAACAGCGAGGGGACCATGCTTGGGATCAAGGGGCTGTGCGCGCTGCTGGACCAGAGCTGTCAGCGCTCCGTCAGCAGCCAGGTTTCATGGGTCGTCGACCACCTCTGCAGCGAGGACGGTGTCCAGTCGATCATTGACGACATCAACCTGCTGGCCATGCAGGTCGAGTGATTTCCTCTGGTACGATGAGGCCCTGCAACCTGACCACTCATGGCGATTCGCACCGGCGTGTCGCCGCGCCACCGCTTGCTTCAGGCCTGCGGCTCGTGGTAACCGTCGAGATGAATGTCCAGCACGTCGAGTTCGACCGATTCGGCGCCGCGAAAGCGATTGATCCGGGGGCGAAAGGCGATCTCCAGTGACTGCGCCTTGGCGATTGCCTCGGCCATCGCTCCGGCCCGCCACCAGACGGCCCTGAGGCTACAGCCGGACTGCGTCAGTTGCAGGGCCAGGTGGCCGCCGCCCTTGCCCATGCGCCGCGGGGACTCGACCAGTTGGCATTCCCTGACGGCGAAGGTCGGCCGCGGGTTGCCCTGGCCGAAGGGGGCCAGCCGCTGAAGTTCGTGCACCGCCTCGGCGGTCAGGGCGGCCAGGGTGGTCTCGGCATCAACCTTGATCGAAGTAATCAGGTCGGCCGGCCGGATGGTCTTTCTGGCATAGGTCTCGAGACGCTCGGCGAACTCCTCGACGCGGTCGGCCTGCAGGCGGAGCCCGGCGGCCATGGCGTGTCCGCCGAATCGCTGCAACGAGTCGGCGCAGGCCTCCAGGGCCTTGAACAGGCTGAACCCCTGAATAGATCGCCCCGAGCCCTGTCCCTGGCCGTTCTCGACGGCGATCAGAAACGTCGGGCGGTGGTACTTCTCGACCAGCCGCGAGGCTACGATGCCGATGACCCCGGCGTGCCACTCGGGCGAAGCCAGCACGATTGAGTAGCGGTCGCCCGTCCCGCCCCGGCTCTCGACCATCTCCACGGCCCGATCGAAAATCTGGCCTTCAACTTCCCGGCGACGGCGATTCTCGGTCTCCAACTCCCCGGCGATCTGCAGGGCTTCCTCGGCCGTCGCGCCGGTCAACAGGTGCAGGGCCTTCCGGGCGCTGCCCATGCGGCCGGCGGCGTTCAGACGCGGTCCGATGATGAAAGCCACGTCGTGTTCCTGGATGCGTTTGTCGCGCAGCCGGGCCGACTCGACGATGGCCTTCAGGCCCGGGTGGTGCCGCTCACTGGAGAGCGACTTCAGTCCGATGGTGGCCAGGGTGCGGTTCTCGCCGACCAGCGGCACCACGTCGGCGATGGTTCCCAGGGCGGCCAGGGCAGTGGCGTCGGTCAGAAACTTCTGAAACTCCGGCGTACAGTTGGCCTGACCCGAAAGGGCCAGGCCGACGGCCCAGGCCAGCTTGAAGGCGATGCCCACCCCGGCCAGATCGCGAAACGGATAGCTCGAGCCAGGCAGCTTGGGATTGACAATCTGGTAAGCGTCCGGCAACTCGGCGTCCGGCTCGTGGTGGTCGGTGATGATCAGGTCAACGCCCAGCTCGCGGGCCAGGGCGGCCTCGGCGATACTGTTGACGCCGCAATCGACGCTGACGATCAGCGTGTGCCCCTGGTCGGCGAGTTGGCGGATGGCGTCGCAGTTCAGCCCGTAACCTTCCTCGACCCGGTGCGGCACGTAAACGGTCGCCTTCAGCCCGGCCAGTTCCAGGCACTGGTAGAGCGTGGCCGACGCGGTCAGCCCGTCGACGTCGTAGTCGCCATAGATGGCCACCTTCTCTTTCGCGCCGAGGGCGGCCACAATCCGCTCGGCGGCCCGCACCAGGCCCGGCATCCGGTCGGGGCGGTGAAGGTCCTGGTGGTTGCAACTGAGGAACGCCCGGCAGGCCTGGGGCGTGGTCAGGCCGCGATTGATGAGGATCCGCGTGAGCAGGGGCCCGGCGTTGACTTGGCGGGCCAGCGTCTCGGCGTCGTCGTTCGGCGGAAAGAATGTCCAGCGTTTGGCCATGATCGTTGTGCAGTCAGTGCGGGAGCGTCAGTCGAAATATTTCACCGCCCGGGTGAACAGTCGCCGGCCGTCGCCTTCTTCCTTGGCGCCCAGGCGTGTCCACTGCGGATGGTGGTAGCCGGTCAGGTGGCGTTCCGGGTGCGGCATCAGGCCCAGAACGTGGCCCGTGGCGTCGGTCATGCCGGCGATGTCGCCCAGCGAACCGTTCGGGTTGCCCGGGTATCCCGGATCGTCCTGGCCCCCGGGACCGACATAGCGCAAGGCCACGCGGCCCAGCTTCTCCAGCGCCTGGCGGTGCTCCTTGTCCAGGGGTATCACCTTGCCTTCGCCGTGAGCGACCGGCAGGTAGATAACCTCGCCCTTTTCCAGGAAGACGCAATGATCGGTGTCGACCCGCAGGTGAACCCAGCGGTCCTCGAACTTTCCGGAATCGTTGTAGGTCACGGTGGTCGTCTGGGTGAAGGGCTTCTGGTCGCCCTTTACCGGACCGGGCAGCAGGCCGGTCTTGACCAGCACCTGGAATCCGTTGCAGATGCCGATGGCCAGGCCACCCCGCTCGATGAACCTGGCCAGCCGGTCGCGCAAATGGACGAGCAACTGCGAGGCCAGGACGCGGCCGGCCCCCAGGTCGTCGCCGTAACTGAAGCCCCCGGGCACACAGAGAATCTGGTACTCTTCCAGCAGGGCGGGCTCGGCGATCAGGCGGTTGACGTGCACCCGCTCGGCATCGGCTCCGGCGGTGGTGAATGCAAACTCCGTCTCGCGGTCACAGTTGATTCCGGCGGTTCGAAGGATCAGGGCTTTGGGCGGCATGAATTACTTTTTCCTCTCCGCTTGGGCGCCATGCTTTTGCTTGCAAAAGCATGCTCGGTGTTCCTACCAGTCCAGCGGCCGCAGCCACGATTCTCGCAGGTCGTCAATTGATTCGTCGATGACCGGCTTGCCGCCCAGGCCAACGGCGACCAGGCGGCCACTGGCGGTCACGCCGCCGATCTGCGAGCGGATGACGCCGTAAAGCAGCCGCTCGAACTTGGCGGCATCGAGCCTGGGCACCTCGACCAGGAACCGCGAGTTCGATTCGCTGAACAGAATCTGCTCGTCGCGGACGACCGAATCGTCCCGCGGGACTTTCGAGAGCACGATCTCCGCGCCCAGCCGACCGGCGAAAGCCATTTCGGCCGCCGCCACCGCCAGACCGCCTTCGGAGAGATCGTGGCACGAGCGGACCAGGCCGGCGGTGATCGCCTTGTGTAAGGCCACGAATGTCTTCGGCGCCGTCTCCAGGTCGGGCAGCGGGGCACGCCGACCGATTGCGCCGCGCAGGGCCCAGTAGTGTGAGCCGCCCAGTTCGTCGCGGGTCAGGCCGACCAGGTAGAGGACGTTGCCCGCTTCCTTCAGGTCGCTGGTAACGCAGAGCCGCACGTCGGGCACGATGGCCAGGGCCGAAATCAGCAGCGTGGCCGGAATGGCGATGGTCCCCTGGGCCGTCTGGTACTCGTTGTTCAGGCTGTCCTTGCCGGAGATAAAGGGCGTGCCGTATGCGGAGGCCACGTCGTAGCAGGCCTTGGCCGCACGGACCAGTCCGCCCAGGCGGTCCGGCTTTTCGCAGTTGCCCCAGCAGAAGTTGTCGAGGATGGCCGTTTGCGATGGGTCGCCGCCGACGGCGACGACGTTTCGCAGCGCCTCGTCGATGGCAGAGGCGGCCATGGCGTAGGGGTCGATGTCCGAGTATTTCGGGTTCAGTCCGTTAGCCACCGCCAGGCCGCGCGTCGAACCGTAGACCGGGGCGATGACCGCCGCGTCGCCGGGTCCGTCCTGGCCGGGGCCGACCAGTGGCTTGACAATACTGGTGCCCTGGACCTCGTGGTCGTACTGGCGGATGATCCAGTGCTTCGAGCAGACGTTCCACGACTTCAGGATTCCGTGCAGATCGGGGCCGAAGTCGTCCTTCTCGACGGGCTCGGGCTGGTCGTGCTCGGCCGGGGTCCAGGTGGCGATCCTCCGCTGCCGGGGCACGCCGTTGTGCAGGAAGTCCATGTCCAGTTGGCCGACCTTCCGGCCGTCGTAGAACAGTTCGAGTTGCCTGGTGTCGGTGAACTCGCCGATGACGGTGGCCTCGACGTTCTCGGACTCGAACAGTTCCATGATTTCGTCGCGGTGCTCGGGCGGCACGGCGATGGTCATTCGTTCCTGGGCTTCGGAGATCCAGATTTCGGTGTGGGTCAGGCCGGCGTACTTCAGCGGCACGCGCTCCAGGTGGACCCGGGCGCCCAGCTCGGCGCCCATCTCGCCGACCGACGAAGAGAGTCCCCCGGCCCCGCAGTCGGTGATGGCCGAGTAGAGTCCGCGGTCGCGAGCCACCAGAAGCGTGTCGAGCATTCGTTTCTCGGTGATGGCGTCGCCGATCTGCACGGCGTGGGAGAACTCGCTGTCGCTGGTCTCGGTCAGTTCGGCCGACGAGAAGGTCGCCCCGTGGATGCCGTCGCGACCGGTCCGGCCGCCCACCACGACCACCAGGTCGCCGGCGGCCGGGTTCTTGAACGACTTGTCCCGGGGCATGATGCCGACCACGCCGCAATAGACCAGCGGGTTGCCGAGGTAGCGCGGGTCGAAATAGAGGGCCCCGTTGGCGGTCGGGATGCCCATGCGGTTGCCGTAGTCGCGAACGCCGCCGACCACGCCGCGCATGACCCGCTTGGGGTGCAGCACGCCCTGGGGCAGGGTGTCGGGGTCGGTGTCCGGCGGGGCGAAGCAGAAGACGTCGGTGTTCATGATGGGCCGCGCCCCGAGACCGGTGCCCATGGGGTCGCGGATGCAGCCGCCGATGCCCGTGGCGGCCCCGCCATAGGGTTCGATGGCCGAGGGGTGGTTGTGCGTTTCGACCTTGAAGCAGACGTTGTGCCGGTCGTCGAAGCGGACGATGCCGGCATTGTCCTCGAAGACCGAGACGCACCAGGGGCGGTCCAGTTCAAAGGTCGCCCGGGCGATGGTCGACTTGAGCAGGTTGTCGATGGTCTCGGTGCCGTTGTACTCGATGTAGCCCTTCATGGTCTTGTGGACGCAGTGCTCGGACCAGGTCTGGGCCAGGGTCTCCAGCTCGATGTCGGTCGGTTCGCGGCCCAGGTCGCGGTAGTAGTCGCCAATGGTCTTCATCTCGGCCAGCGACAGGAACAGGTGGCTGTGCCGCGAGAGGTGCTCCAGGTCGGCGTCGGAAAGTTCGCGGATCGGAATCTCGCGCTTCTGGAACTCGTAGGGCCGACCTTCGCGGAACTCAAAGGGCGTCTGTTCAGTCAGCACGTCTTCAATGCAGTCGTTGGCCAGCACCCGCCACTTGAGCTTTTCGAGAGTCTCTCCGGCGACCTTCCCCTTGACGTAATAGCGCGTGCCGGTGTGGGCCGCCTCGATGTCCAGCCCCAGGTCGGCCGCCGCCGTCACCAGCGACGCGGCCACGGGGTCCATGACGCCGGGCTTGCGGGTCACCAGCAGGGCCTTTCGCCCCTTGACGTGCGGCGGGGCATCGGCCGACCACTTACCCCGGCCGGCCCGCAGCCGGAACAGTTCCGACACGGGGTCGGCCAGCAGGGCGCGGGCTATCCGCTCGGCGCCGCCGGCATCGGTGTGGCCCTCAGGGAAAAGCAGAAAAAAGACGCGGGACGAGGCCACGTCATCGATGCCTTTGAGGTGCAGATCCCCGGCCCGGGCCAGTGCCGATTGTCCGATGGCGTCCTGAAGCGGCGGGCGGGGGAAGACTTCGATCTCGTAAGTCAACGGCGATTTCTCCGTCACGGGCCGGCCGGGTTCAAACCAAGATCAATCACTGTGGATGGAGGATTATCACGGGAAACCGTGCCCGCTTCAAGGATAAAGGTCAGGAGGATTTCAAGAGACGGTCGCGGCGGCTCTTGGCCTCGCGCAGCAACTGCTCGACCGCCTCGGCGTCGCCGCTGTCGAGGGCCTTGCTCATTCGGGCCAGGGCGGTCTGGAGGCGGCCCAGGGCCGCCAGAAGTTGGTCGCGATTGGTCATGAAAATGTCGCGCCACATGGGCGGGTCGCCGCTGGCGACGCGGGTGGTGTCCAGGAAACCTGTGGCCACGAGTTGCTCGGCGCCGGGCCCCAGGGCCTCGACCAGGGCCGCGGCCACCATGTGCGGCAGGTGGCTGGCCTGGGCCAGAAGGCGGTCGTGCGACTCGGCGTCGATGCGCCGGGTGCGCGAACCGAGGGCCCGCCAGAGGGATTCGATTGTGCCGACGGATTCCTCGTCGCTGCGGTCGGTCGGCGTGACCAGGACCAGGGCCCCCTCATAAAGCGGTGGCGGCCTCGATGCCGCGGGCTTCGCTGCCGGCCAGGGGGTGAGAGCCGACGAAGTTGCAGCCTTCCGGCAGGTGAGGCAGGCAGGCCTGAAGGACGGCCCGTTTGGTCGAGCCGACGTCGGTAACCAGGCATCCCCGGGCCAGGGAACCGGCGGCCTGGGCCATCAGTGGCCCGAACAGCCCGACCGGCGTGCAGAGGACGACCAGGTCGGCCCCGCGGACGCCGTCGGCTACCGAAAGGGTCCAGCGGTCGATGGCTCCGCGTTTGAGGGCCGTCTCGAGGGTCGAGTTGCGGTGCCCGATGCCGACCACCGACTTGGCCAGGCCGAGGCGTTTGACGGCCAGCCCCAGGCTGCCGCCCAGGAGGCCCACGCCGACGATGGAAACCTGTTCAAACTGCATCGCAAGAAATTCCGTAAGGAAGCAGAAATCGAGTCGTCAAGGGAACGAAACGGACCATGGGGGAGTTTAGGTTAGGGGGGAAATGCGGTCAATCATTTTTTTGTTGTCCGTTGTACGGGGCGATTTTACAATGGGCGGGTTAGGTTGGTTGCAGTGGTGCCGAGAGAGAATTCGTGGCCGGTGATGGCGCTGTGGGATTCGCTCCGGCGGCTCAGGGACGGGTTCGGCAAGGACGTAATCAGCATCCATCCTCCTTTGCGGTGACTTTGCAGCCGCCGAGTTAGCCGAAGGTTCTGCCTGGCGCCCGAAATGCTGTTGCCACATGGTTGATGTCGAAAAAAGTTCCGAGAAACACTAATGGTGCAGACCCTTGACGGCTATACGCTGATCCGCCGAATTTGCCAGACGGCCAGCAGCGAAATCTTCCTGGCTCACGACCATCGCCGGCGACAGGATGTGGTCCTGAAGGTCGTTCTGGACCAGTTGGCCAAGGACAGGAAGGTCCTGGCCCACCTGGCCCACGAGGCGGAGATTTCCAAAATGGTGGACCATCCCAACCTGACCAGGATGTATGACTACGTGAGCCAGGCCGAACGGCCGTACCTGGTCATGAGATACATTCCGGGCCAGACGCTCAAGCGGGTGATCTACCGGGACGTGGACCTTGTGGGGCGGATCGGGTTTGCCTGGCTGGTGCGGGTCTGCCAAGGCCTGGGTCACATGCACAGCCGGGGCCTGGTCCATCTGGACATCAAGCCCGAGAATATTATGGTCAGCCAAAAAGGCGAGGCCACGGTGATCGACCTGGCCCTGGCCCAGCGGACGGGCCCGAAAAGTTTCTGGGACGGCCTGGTGACCCGCCTTCAGGGCCATCAGACCATGGGCACGCGAAGCTACATCGCACCGGAGCAGATCGAGAACAAGGTCCTGAGCCCGGCCACGGACATTTACAGCCTGGGCATCACGACCTTCGAGATGTATGCCCGACGTTTGCCATTGACGGCGAGCGATCCGGATGCCATATTGCAAATGCACCTGAAGATGCGGCCGCCGATGTTGCACCACGTCGTGCCGCAGGTACACCCTGACCTGTCACGGCTGATAGCCCGGATGCTGGAGAAGAACCCGGACTTGCGGCCACATTCGATGGACGTGATCATCGAGCAACTGGCTAGGATCGGCCGCCCTTACGAGGCGGGCCGGGCCGATCAGCCGACGGCGGCCAGCTAGCCGCGCAATATGGGGGCGCAGATACGGATGGCACAGACTGTCTGCCTGGAATTCGAGAAGCCGTTTGCCTCGCTTGAAGAGCAGATTCGCCGGCTCGAGAAGCTGCAGACCGACCGTCAGGTTGACATGTCGGCCGAGATCAAAGACATCCGCCGCAACCTGGTGGACATGATCCGCAAGAAGTACGCCAGCCTGACGCCCTGGGAACTGGTGCAGGTGGCCCGCCATCCCGAGCGGCCGCTGGGCCGCGACTACATCGAGGCCTTCGTGGCCGAGTTCAGGGAG
>JAACEH010000326.1 GCA_011682595.1 Anaerolineaceae bacterium | reverse complement strand
CGTCGGCGCGCAGCAACGACGCCCTCTTGCGTCGCCGCCAAAGGCAGCCCTCGCTGATTATCGGTCATCACTGATCGCGACTTAACAGGAAAGGAATCGCCCACCGGGCGCGATAACCGGCCGAGAAGCTTGATCTTGCGCGACCGCAAGTCCCCGACCGCCCGCTGCCGCCCCGGCCTCCCTCAAGGCCCCCGGAAAGAAACAAGCGGGAGCCGCCTGAGCGGGCTCCCGCCGTGATACCGGTACGGATCTCTCGTCCCCCCGACTTCACAGAGCCGTGAGCCGGTTAGAATGTCCTGCGCCGCCCGGCGGGTGGCATGCGTCGCTTGCGACGCATGTCGAATGTGATGCGCGAACGACCATGGGCTGACAAGCAGCCCATGCCACCCATCCCCCTGGAATCGGCCCTCGCGCCTCCGCGCTGGGTGCGCTGGGCGTCAGACCAGCAAGTCCAGCGTGCCGCCCGAGGTGACCTGGCCGGCCATGGCCAGAACGGTCCGGCCCGTATTCTGAAGAATCCTGGCCCGCACGTCCTCGGTCAGGGCCACCGAGTAACCGGTGTCGCGAGTCATCGACTTGCTGCCGGTGACCCCGATCCACGTGTTCTCGAGGGCCTCGAGTTGCCCCTCCAGGGCCGTCACCTGGGCGGCGCTGAGCCGCTCCTCGGCGGTGGCCACCTGGCCCATGGCCTGGGCGACGGTCGCCGAGGCCCCGGCGAAGTTGTCCGCGGCCGGATCGGTCGTCCCGATGGATGGCAGGGCGGCCAGGTAGTCCGTTCCCGCCTCGCCGTAATCGGCTGCGTAAACCGAAAAGCCGTCGGCCCCGCTCAGCAGCGTTTCGCCATTCAGCCGCTCGCCGCCGCCAACGCGGTTGATGCCGGCAATGGCCTGGTCGACCAGAAGCTGGTCGGCCTGACGCTGCTCCTCGGTCATGTCGCCGTCGGCGACGGCCCGGGTCAGGGCCTCCAGGGTCTCGACCAGCCGCAGATGGGCCTCGCCGAGGGCCCCGTCGGAGGTCGCCGTGCGGCCAATGGCCAGTGCCGCCCCGCTCAGTTCATCGCCCAGGGCGGCGACCCGGCTGTGCAGTTGCCGGCCGGCCAGCAGGCCCCCCGAGTCGTCGGTGACCCGGCCCAGGCCGAAGCTCGCCCCCGACTGCTCAGCCGCGGTGTGAGTCACCTGCCGGGCAGCCGTCAGGTTCCGCATCAACGAGAAGATGCCGCTTGAAACGCCAACACGAGTCATTGCTCCAGCTTCCTCCCTGCCGTAAAGAATTCCCCCCTTGCAAACACACATTCTCCACAGGCAAGTAAGCGCACAAAACCGCCGAGAGCCAGCAATATCCCTAACTCGTGTGGTAATCAGGGGCTACATCGCCCTCCAGGCAGCGCAAAGGGCCCCAAAGGCGACGAAAAACCGTCCCCTGGCCGGTGCCGTGGGCTACGGCGTGTGTAGCCACGTTCGCGAGTTCGCCCCCTCGTGGTCACAAACACCGTGACCACGGCACCCGATCATGGCCACGCAAGCGTGGACCATGCCACCCGCCGTGACCACGGCACCCGTAAAAGAAAGGCGCGGCCCGTAATGGACCGCGTCTGTGGTGGGTTTTTTCGGATTCGCCTCGGGGTTTACTGTTTACTCGACGGCGTGCTCGCGGATCAACTGCGACGACAGTTTGGCCTCCAGGTCCAGGGCGCCGACCACCGTGCCGACGGCATCGCGGATGTCGTTGTCTTTCTCGGCGCCTATTCTTTTCATCAGGGCCGTCACGCTGGCACTGGTCAACTTGTTGCCGATATGGCGGGCCGTCTGGGCGACGCCGTTGAGGGCGGCAATCTGAATCTTCTTGCTCGCCCCGGGGGCCAGTGCGACGTCGGCCAGGCGTTGCTGGACGGCATCGTCGGCCATGGGAATCAGGGCCTCCATGGCGGCGATGGCCAGGGGTTCGTTTTTGCCGCCGGCGGCAGCCAGAAGGGCCCCGCGAGCCGGCTCAGCCGTAAAGGCCAGGCGGGCCGTGGCGATAAAGGCCAGGTCGCGGGCCGCCTCGAGGCTGACCGTCTTTGACACTTGCGGCGCCAGGGCCACCGAACCGGCCTGGGCCAGCAGCAGGGAGGCCTTCTGCATTACGGCCGCAGCGCCGCTGCCGGCCGGAAGCGAGGCGATGTACTTGACGTTCTCCTTGAGGAAGCTGAAGGGCACGCGTTCGGCCTCTCCGCTGAGGAGCACGATCGGCACCATGGCCGTGGCGAAGTCGGTCCGCAGCAACTGGATGACCTCGGTGTAGGCGACGTTGTCGACGTTGGTGGCCAGGACGACCACGTCGATGCGGGGCATGCTGCGGGCCATGCTGACGCCGTCGTTGCCGTTATCGGCCGTAGCGACGTTCCATCCGGCCTTGCGGAACTCGCCGGTCAGGGCGTTCAGGCTGGCTTTGTCGGAGTCGATGAGCAGTGCCCCGCGGCCGGTTTCCAGGTTGACCGCCTCGGCCAGCACCGGGACCACGCGGTCGGCCCCGTAAAAGGGTTGTCGCGGTTCGCAGCGGACAATGGCGAAGGCGGCGCCGAAACGCACCGAACGATC
>JAACEH010000325.1 GCA_011682595.1 Anaerolineaceae bacterium | reverse complement strand
CCACCCAAGCCACCCAAGCCGGTCGAAAGTCCCAAGCAGAAGGCCGCGCGGCTGTGGGCCGAGTCGCAGAAACTGTACGACCAGGGCAACTACGACCAGGCCATCAAGCGGCTGGAGGAAGTCAGCCGTCTGCCGGCCGGTGTTCATCCGCAAGGGCTGAAAGCGCGCATCGAGTATCTGAAGAAGCTCAAGTGGTTCGGCCGGTAGCGGAGCGCGGCGGGTCGCCGTGGCCGCGGAGTTTGTAGCCGCCCTGGGTTACGATCAACAGGGAGTCAAAGCGTGCCGCGATTCGTTCTTCAGCATCACGTCCTGGCCTCCGGCGACGAGCACTGGGATCTGATGTTCGAGGTCGGGGCGGTGCTGCGGACCTGGTCGCTGGCCGGTCCTCCGGACGACCCGTCGCAGTTGCCGACTTGCGCGCAGCAGTTGGACGACCACCGCATCGATTACCTGGAGTACGAAGGCCAGGTGAGCGGCGATCGCGGCTGCGTGGAGATTCACGACCGCGGCGCCTACCAATGGACGAGCGAAGTCGAGGCCCCGATAGAAACCGTCAACGAGTTAGTGTTTCAACTGGACGGCCGGCGCACCAGCGGCCACTTTCGCCTGCAGCGCATCCCCCACGAAGGCAAAGACCTCTGGCGTCTGCAGCGGATGGCTTGAAGCCTCCCCCCCCGGTGCCGTGGCCTTGAGAACTGTCGATAGTCGCGTGTGTGCAAGGAACCCACCTGATATTACTGAACTATGGCAAGATGCCAAAGAAGAAGAAAGGAAAGGCCAGCGGAAGCAAGCGGGCCGGTCGCGGGGGAAAGCCGCGCTGTGGCCTTTGCGGAAAGACCAAGAAACTGACCAGGACGGAGTGTTGTGGCCGGTGGATATGCGACGACGAGGATCAGTACATTCTCTTTTCCTACGAACGGAACAGTTGCCACAGGAATCATCAGCGTTACACCCTCTGCGGATACCATCATGTCGAAGGCCATTCCGGAGACTGGAAGGATTGTGTGGAGTGCCGGGACGGTTTCGAAACGTAGATATACGTCTATTATGGAACCAACGAGTACAACTTCGAGAAACTTCCCAACCCCCCTTCATACGAACCGACAAAATGCTCAACATGTGGGGCGGTCATTGATCTGGGGGGAGGCGGCTACTCCCAACGGGGGGACGAGTACTGGTGTGCCGAATGTAGCAGGAAAAGGATGGAGGACCTGCTTCGCTGAACATCCATGCCCGGCGCCGTGGCCGCGGTGAATGGTCGCGAGTCAATACATGGCCTGCCCCGACTGGTACGTGTTTAGCGGCATGGCGTTTCTGTGGTTTTTTTGTAGGGGCGGGGCTTGCCCCCGCCCGCGTATGTCTTTGCCATCTGGCTTCTCGCGGGCACCCGCAAGGGGTGCCCCTACATCGCTAAACACGTACATGCCGTGGCCCTGCGGTTCAGGCGTCGGGTTTTTCGACGCGGCGGCCGACTATGCGGATGCGGCCGTCGTCGATCTGGACGGTCTCCAGTTTCAGACGGTGCCGGCGGGTCTGGAGGGTCACCGGCTCGCCCTTCAACAGTCCCCGCATACCGGTCAGGGCCAGCAGCTCGAGTTCCATCCGCTGGGCCCTCTTCTTGTTGTCGGCGGTCTTGATCTTCGGCTCCAGGGCGGCGATCTTGCGGTCCAGGTGGTCGATGGCCACCTGGCCGACCATGTCCGGCAGAGGCATGCGGCCGGCCCGCGTGCCGGCCATTTCCAGTTCCAGGTCGCCCTGGTCGGTCACGCCGACGTCGAGGCGAAACGAAGCGACCGTCCGGCTGCCCTGGTAGTCGATGTCGCCCATCAGCACAACCTGGCCGCCGCGGAACACCACCTGCGGGTTGCTCAGCCAGGCGGGCAACCTGGCGAGCTGCGAGGCGGGAAGGCTGCGAATCCGGGCGTTGATGGCCGCGTCGGTCAAGGTCATGTCCAGGGGCGTGCCGCCGGAGGTGTCCTGCAGACAGTTGTTGACCTTGGCCGCTGCGGCGATGAACTTGGCCGCCTCGTCGCTGATCTGCTGGGGCGTGTAGTCGCCGGCCTGGGTGTAGCCCGGAGGCTTGGCCGTCGACAGGGTATAACTGACGGCCACGAACAGAATCAGGGCTACAATCGCAATGACCAACCCATAGGCGATGGAACGTCTCAGCAAGAATCCGCCTCCTCAGTGTTACGCAGAGTTCGAATGTTAATAATGCCGCGCAGCCGGTGGCGTGTCAAGCGCTCCGGCCGACCCGGCGCAGGGACTCCCCCGGCACAGGGACTTCTCCCAGGTCTTATCGGAATCTGCGGAGGCCTTCCTTTTGCTTCTTTGTGCTTTCTTGGCTGATGTCCGCCGAGCCCGCGGCCGCAGGCCGAGGACCGCAGGGTCTTCAGCGGCCCCGGGATTGCAGGGTGTCACTTGCCTCGGCAATGGCCCGTCCGGGACCCGAACAGGCCATTTGTGCACTTGCCAAGGCCGATTTCCGGCTAATCCGGCTAACATGCCCGGAGAATATGGCCGATAGAACCATAGCAGACCCCGAGGAGGACGCCGTAACCAGTCTGCGGCGGGCTGAAATGCCCGTCTACGGTACGCGGCGAGCGGCGAAACTGTTTTGTCGCCGCGCCTTGTCGCCGGTGGCGATGTGGGGTAAAATGTATCAGGTAGCGCGACTTCGACCGGTCCGGGCCCGACGGCCCTTGCGGCGAGGCGCGTTTTGTTGGCGATGACTGGCTTGGATGGCTTGGGTGGCTGGGATGGCTGGGATGGCTTGGGTGAACAGCCGAAGTGCCGCCCGCCACAGGAAGGAAGACTCCAAAATGTTTGAACGCTTCACCGACCGTGCGCGAAAGGTTACCGCCCTGGCCCAGCAGGAGGCCCAGCGGTTCAACCACGAGTACGTGGGCACCGAGCACTTGTTGCTGGGCCTTGTGAAAGAGGGCAGCGGCGTGGCCGCCAACTGCCTGAAGAACATGGGCACCGACCTGAAGAAGATACGCATCGAGGTCGAGAAGATCGTCAAGAGCGGCCCTCAGATGGTGACCATGGGCAAGTTGCCTCAGACGCCTCGGGCCAAGAAGGTGATCGAGTTTGCGATCGAAGAGGCCCGCATGCTGGGCCACAATTACGTGGGTACCGAGCACCTGTTGCTGGGCCTGCTGAGAGAACAGGACGGCGTGGCGGCGCAGGTGCTGATGAATCTTGGCCTGCGGCTGGAGGAGGTGCGGGAAGAGGTTCTCAAGCTTCTCGGGGCCACGGCCGAGATGGGCGAGGAGGCCGAGTTCGGCGGCCCCGAGGTCGGCGAGCGGCGCGGAGGCAAGGCCCCTCGCGGCAAGAGCAAGACGCCGGCCCTGGACAGTTTCGGTCGCGACCTGACGGAACTGGCCACCGAGAACAAGCTCGACCCGGTGATCGGCCGGCTGGACGAGATCGAGCGGCTGATGCAGGTGCTGTGCCGGCGGACCAAGAACAATCCCGTGCTGCTGGGCGAGGCCGGCGTCGGCAAGACGGCCATCGTCGAGGGGCTGGCCAAGTCAATAGTCGACGGCAGCGTGCCGGAACTGCTTCGCAAGCGGCGCATCGTCGTTCTGGACCTGGCCCTGATGGTGGCCGGGACAAAGTACCGCGGGCAGTTCGAGGAGCGGATCAAGGCCGTCATGAACGAAGTGCGGCGGGCCAAGAACATCATCCTCTTCATCGACGAGTTGCACACCCTGGTCGGGGCCGGCGGGGCCGAGGGAGCCATCGACGCCTCCAACGTCTTGAAGCCCGCCCTGAGCCGCGGCGAAATCCAGTGCATCGGGGCCACCACGCTGGACGAGTACCGCAAGTACGTCGAGAAGGACGGGGCCCTGGAACGGCGCTTCCAGACTATCATCGTCGAGCCGCCCTCCAGTAACCAGACGATCGAAATTCTGCGCGGCCTGAGAGACCGCTACGAAGCTCACCATCGCGTGCAGATTACCGACGACGCCCTGCATGCCGCCGTGGAACTGTCGAACCGCTACATCACCGGACGCTGTCTGCCGGACAAGGCCATCGACGTGATCGACGAGGCCGGCGCCCGGATCCACCTGAAGGCCATGACCCGGCCGCCGGACATCGCCGAGATCGAGGGCGAGATCGATCGGCTCAACGGCGAGAAGGAAGAGGCGGTGGCCCGCAGCGCCTACGAGCGTGCCGCCGAGTTGCGGAACGAGATCGACGACCTGAAGGCCCGCAAGGACGAGATGCTGGGCAAGTGGCGCGACTCGGCCAAGGAGGTCGACGGCGTGGTCGACGCCGAGGTGGTGTCGGAGGTGGTCTCGAAGATGACCGGCGTGCCCCTGACGCGGCTGGAGAGCGAGGAGACCGA
>JAACEH010000056.1 GCA_011682595.1 Anaerolineaceae bacterium | reverse complement strand
GTCCTGACCGGCCAGGTGGCCGGCCTGGCCGCCCGCCTGGCGATCGGTGGCAACACTTCACCCGACCGCCTTGACGTCAAGGACGTGCAGCAGGGGTTGGAAGCCAAGGGCTTCGTGCTTCACCTGTAACATGGCCACAAGAAAACGGGCACGCCAAGGATGCGACGTGCCCGCTGTGATTACCTCGTCGCTTCGCCCGACGTGGGTCAGACGAAGCGCCCCGATGGCTACCAGCCTTTCAGCCGGCCGATGGGCGGGAGTTTGCCGACCAGCGGCTCGACGTAAGCCCGGAACGATTCGTTGATGTTGTTGCCCGCCTTGTTGATGTACTTGCGGGGCAGGCTGGTGGTGTGCTTGGCCACGTTGGTCAGGCTGGTGACGAAGGTCTCGACCTTGTAAGGCTTGTTGCTCAGGCGACGGATGGCTACCGAGCCGTCGATGTCGCCACTGGTCGCGTAACGGACCGCGTCGCGGCCGACCCGCCGGGCTTCGCGGGCGTCGGTCTCGCTGTAAAAGCCGGGGAAACTCCGCTGCAGGTAGCCGAGCGTGTCGGCCCGGATGCGCATCTTCTTTTTGCCGAAGGCCTTCCTGACCATGCCGGCCAGGTGGTCGCCCAGGGCCCCCGAGCCCGAGAGCTGCACGTTGCCATGGCAGTCGACCTCGGCCGCTTGGGCTATCTTCTCGGCGACGGTCATGCCGCCAGCGTAGTGGATGCCCTCGCTGACCGCGACGACGCAGCGGCCGATTCTTTTGTGGACCGCCTTGACGTCGGCGATGAACCTGCGGTCGCTGAAGTTGACCTCCGGCACATAGATCAGGTGCGGCCCGTCATCGGAGTACTTGCGGGCCAACATGCCGGCCGCGGTCAGGAACCCCGCATGGCGGCCCATGACCACGTTGATCTTGATCCCCGGCATCGAGCGGTTGTCCAGGTTGTCGCCCATGAAGGCCGCAGCCACAAACTTCGCGGCGCTGCCGAAGCCCGGGCAATGGTCGGTCACCTTCAGGTCGTTGTCGATGGTCTTGGGGATGTGAAAGACCCGCATCTGGTAATCGGCGTCGGCGGCCATCTCGTTGACGATGTTGGTCGTCTCGGCCGAGTCGTTGCCGCCAATATAGAAAAAGTAGCGCACGTCATTCTTCTGCAGGACGCGGAACATCTTCCGGCACTGGGCCCGCGTCGGCTTCATGCGTACCGACCCCAGGGCGGCCGACGGCGTCCGGGCCACGGCCTCCAGGGCGGCCTTGGGCTCGGCAAACAGGTCCAGAAAATCCTCCGCCAGAATGCCCTTGACGCCGTGACGGGCGCCGAGGAGCTTCTTGATCTCCTTGCACTTTCCGGCTGCTTCGACGACGCCGATCAGGCTCTGGTTAATCACACAGGTCGGTCCACCGCTCTGCCCGACGACGGCGTTGCCTATTAACTTGGCCACAGTCAAAACTCCTTTCTAACTAACTAAAACTTCAATTCACTTACGAACCCACTTGGCCGCCCTACTTTTCGGCCCGGCGGACGGTTTTGATGACTACCGGGGTGAGCGGGACGTTCTTCATGCCGGCGCTGGTTCCCGTGCGGACGGTCCGGATGCGGTCGACCACCTCGAGCCCGTCGATAACGCGGCCGAAGACGGCGTAGCCGTAACTCTGCGGGCTGTGGTTCAAGGCCCGGTTGTCGGCCACGTTGATGTAGAACTGGGCCGTGGCACTGTCGACGACGTTCGTCCGGGCCATGGCGATGGTGCCGCGATCGTTGGCCAGGCCGTTGGCCGCCTCGTTCTTGATTGGCGCATGGGTCGGCTTCTTGCGCATGTCGGGCGTGAAGCCGCCGCCCTGGATCATGAAGCCGTCGATGACGCGATGGAAGATCGTCCCGTCATAGAACTTCTCGTCCACGTACTGCAGGAAGTTCTTGACCGAGATCGGGGCCTTGTCGGCATTCAACTCGATGCGGATGGCGCCCTCGCTGGTTTCCATGACCACCACGGGATTGCCCTGCTCGGCCGGTGGGGCTGGCTCGGACTTCGCCTGGCCGGGCACTTTGGCGGGCCCCCGGTTGGCATCGCACCCGCACTGAAAGACCACCATGGCCAGCAGTCCCACCACCAACACGCCTGTCACAAGCTGCATCATCGCCATCTCCTCGCTGAAATAAGATTCACGGGCGGTTCACCGCCACCAGCACAACAACCGAGCCTAATCTTATCGTTTTCAACCCCAGCCGTCCACACCCGAGGCGAGGCAAAAGAACGTTTCTTCGTTGACTCGTCAACTCCCGGCCGCAAGAATGGGTTCGTTGTGCGCGGGGAAACGGCACGGTTGCCCGACAGCGCAACCGCGGCACCTCGCACCCAGTGACAGAGAGGATGTCGGAAGAATGAATCTGGATGTGCTGAAGAACGTAAAAACCTTTCTGCTGGACCTGGACGGGACGTTGTACCTGGGCGATCAGTTGTTCGACTGGACGCCGGGATTCCTCGAGACGCTGCGCGAACTGGGCCTGCAGCGAATCTTCATGACCAACAACTCCAGTCGCGATGCCGCCAGCTATGCCGAGAAGCTGGGCCGTCTGGGCATCGAGGCCGAACCGCGGGAGATCATTACCAGCGGCCAGAGTGCCGCCCTCTACCTCCGCGAGCAGACGGACATCCGCACGGTCTATGTTCTGGGCACCGAGTCCCTGGCCGGCGAGGTGCGGCAGGCCGGCAAGACGGTCGTGGCCGAAGGGGCCGACGCCCTGCTGGTCGGCTACGCGACGAACCTGGACTTTGCGGGCCTGAGCCAGGCGGCCATCGAGTTGCAGCGGGGGGCCAGGTTCCTGGCCACGCACCCGGACCGCAGTTGTCCCGACCCGCGGGGCATGTTGCCCGATTGCGGGGCGATGTGCGCGTGCCTCACCAGCGCCACGGGTCGCAAGGTGGAGCATGTGTTCGGCAAACCATCGTCGTGGATGTTGCGCCTGGCGACCGAGCGTGCGGGGCTGGAGGTCCGCCAGATGGTCCTGGTCGGCGACCGGCTGTACACCGACATCCAGATGGCCGTGGCCAGCGGCATGCCGTCGGTGCTGGTCCTGAGCGGCGAGACCGGTCGCGACGGTCTGTCCAGGAGCGAAGTGCGTCCGGACCTGGTTTTCGAGGACGTTGGTGCCCTGGGCAAGGCCCTTGAGGGATCCTGAGCGGGGGTGGGGGGCTCTGACAGGTCGGTGCGAGCGGGCGGGGGCCGGCCTTTTCAGCCCCGAAAGACGGGCTCATCGGCAGAGTTCTCAGGCGGTGAGGTCAAATCCACTTGCTTTTTCGAGAATTGTTGGTTCGGCGGCGCGTTATCGGGGCAGAGTGGGCCGTATTGCAACTCATGTCGTATAAACCACTTACGAGGTCCCAAGGCAGGCTTGCCGTTAGGATTCAAGAAAATTGCAACAAATGTGGCTGGTGAACTTGCCCCGGTAGATTTCATGTGTTATATTTCATGCAGAGTGTGAAGAGGGGGTCATACCCCACTTCTTGTGTAGCCTTAGACCGGAGACAGTGCGCTTCTGGCACGCGCCGGGCGTTCTGCCCTAGTGGTGTGGGGGCACCAACTTCGGATGGGGCAACAAACTTCGAGGGCGTCCTGGGGAGGGCGCTCGGGCATGTTTTGCTGATTCTCGCATCCGTGGGGAGGGTATGTAATGAAGCGTCTGTTAAGTGGTCTGCTGTGCGCCGTGGTCGTCGTGGCATGTTCTGCTGTTGCAGTACAGGCAGCCCAGATTGTCTTTACGGGCAATGACACGGCAACCGGCGTTGACTGGATTGTCAACGGCACTCCCGGCTTGTACGGCAATGACACGTCGATCCTCTGGGACATTTCATCGGGGCGGCCCGACTACACGCAGGATCCGACCATGACTCCCGCCAATCCCAGCTACATCGCCAGTTTCACTTACGGCAACAGCGGTGGCGGAGGCGGTGGCGGTGGCGGTGGCGGCAACAACAGCGGTGGCGGTGGCGGAACCACCGGCATCAACTACGACCTGGTGATGAACGAGGACAAGACATTCGACTTTGAGGTGCTGTTTTACGACGCTGATTACACAACCCGCAACGCAGGGTTGGGAGTCACATTGGTGGGCACCGACGTGGCCTTGGCGGTGCGACTGGTCGATCCCAGCGCCAATCCGGGCTCGAACGACGGCTGGCAGACCATCACGGTCGGAGAACTGGAAGGCGGCGTCTACATGATCTGGAATGTGGAGGCCTCGGCCGGCGAGACGATCACTACTGAGGTCGTGTGGGTCAACGGCGACGGTGTCGGGGCGGCGGCATTCTTCCTCGATAACGTGGTCGATGGCGTGACCGTTCCGGAACCGGCCACGATCAGCTTCATAGCCTTCGGGCTGGGGGCCATATTCATACGTCGCAGAAAGTAGAAAACCGACCCGCCCCACACAAACCCTGCTTCACGATTCTTCCGGCTGCGGACCTGGTCCGCGGCCGGTTTCTTTTTTGCACCGCCGCTCCCGTAGTCCCATCTTCTTTTCCGCCGGAATGTGCCGCAGGCCTGTTGTCCGGCTGCAAGCCGGCGGCTACAATGACCCTGCCTGAGCAGACAGGGCAAACGTACGTGTTTAGCGGCACCTCGTGCTACGTAGCGAAGCTACTTCGCAGAGTAGTAGCCGTTTTCGTGGTTTCTTGTAGGGGCGGGGCTTGCCCCCGCCCGCGTAGGCCTTTGCCATTTGGCTTCTTGCGGGCACCCGCAAGGGGTGCCCCTACATCGCTAAACACGTACGGGCAAACAGCGAACACTTTTGGCGGACAGCCATGGCCGTTGTCATTGGCATTGACGAAGCTGGTTACGGGCCGGTCCTCGGGCCGCTGGTGGTCGCGGCGACGGTGCTGGAGGCGCCGCCCGAGGAGGCCGACGGCGACCTGTGGAAACTCCTGGCCGGCGGGGTTTCCCGGTCCGTTGCCGGCCATACGGACCGTATGGCCGGTGACCAGCGAGTCTGCATCGCCGACTCCAAGAAACTCCACCAAGGCAGCCTGCGAATCGAACGGCTGGAACGCAACGTGCTGGCCACCTGTCAGGTGCCCTTGCCCGCCCAGGTGCAGGCCCTGACTTCCTGGCTCGGCATTCCACGGCAACATCTGTCGGACGGCGAGCCCTGGCACGAAACCGAGTTCCCCCCTTTGCCGCTGGCCGCGGATGCAACGCAGATCGCTCGTTCGCGGGCGGCTTTTAGCGCCGCCCTGGCCGGGGCCGGAGTTCGCCTGGCCAAGGTCAGGGCCAACCTGGCCCAGCCATGGCGCTTCAATCGCCTGGTGGCCGCCACCGACAACAAGGCCCTCGTGCTCTGGACCATGGCCATGGAGATTCTCGAGCCGCTGCTTCGGGAATTCACCGGCCCCCCGCTCACGGTAACCATGGACAAACACGGCGGGCGAACCTATTATGCGAAGCTGCTCAGCCAGGCCTTTCCGCTGGTGCCGATCGAGGTCATTGACCAGTCGCCGGCCTGCAGCCGCTACCGCCTCGGGCTGGACTGCGGGGAGGTCCTGCTGGTGGTCCGCGAAAAGGCCGACGACCGCTCGCTGGCCGTTTCGCTGGCCAGCATGTACGCCAAGTACCTGAGGGAAGTTTTCATGGCCCAGTTCAACCGCTACTGGCGGAGCCGGGCCTCGGCCGTCGCTCCGACCGCCGGCTACTGGACGGATTACCAGAGGTGGCGGACGGAAATGGCGCCGCTGCTGGCCAAGTTGCCGCTGCCCGAAGCGCACTACATCCGCTGCCGATAAAGAAAGGGCGAGGGAAAGACCATGGCCATTCAGAAATGGAGCGACGAGGTCCTGCTGGTCACGCCGCCCCAGGATCCGGGGTTCACCGAGGACATGAACGAAGTGGTGGACCGTCTCGGCAACGACAAGCCGGCGGTCGTCGTGGACCTGAAGGAAGTCGAGTACCTGAACAGCTCGAACCTGTCGCTTCTGCTGCGGCTGCGAAAGCGACTGCTCAATCACACCCAGCCCCTGTTGCTCTGCAACATAAACACGAAGCTCTGGAGCACCTTCCTGGTGACCGGGCTCGAGGCGCTCTTCTCGTTCTCCGATGACGTGACGACCGCCCTGACCAGCCTCCAGGCCGACCGCCAGAACGGATAGCCCGGGTCCGTACCGGCCCAAGGCCCGCCGGCGCCGGGACGGCAGCCGCCCCAACGGACATCCAGGGCAATGGAAGGATTGACCCATGGCTGGAAAGAATACGCAGTTCAACCTTCTGCCGCAACCCCAGGAGATTCGCCGAGGCCAGGGCACGCTGAAACTGGCCGACTCTCTGGTGGTCAGCCTCCCGCCCGGCAGCTCGCCCCAGGAACTGACCGCGGCGGGACAGTTGGCCGACGACCTGGCAACCATTGGCCTCGAGGCCCGGATTGTTCGCCGCTCGGGCAATCAGGACAAAGTCTCGGACGGCGTCGCCCTGCGGCGCGGACGAGTCAAAGGCGGCCATGAAGCCTACGAGCTGGCCGTCGGTTCTCGCGGCGTCCAGATCGTCGCCAGGCAGCCGCGCGGCCTGTACTACGGGGTGCAGACGCTGCGGCAACTTGTCCGCCAGTTCGGGCGGAAGCTCCCGGCCGTGGGCATCCGCGACTGGCCCGAGTTCGCCATGCGCGGAGTGTATCACGACATCTCGCGCGGCCGCGTGCCGACCCTCCAGACGCTGACCTACATGGTCGCCATGCTGGCCCACCTGAAGGTCAACACGTTCTCGCTGTATGTCGAATATCCGTACCGCTACGAGCGGCACCCGCAGGTCTGGGAAGACACCGACCCGTTGACGGCCGAGGACATTCTCCGCTTGCAGGAATTCTGCAAGGACCATTGCGTTGATCTCATTCCCAGCCAGGCGAGCTTCGGCCATCTGGAACGGCTGTTGTCGAAACCGCCCTACCGGCCTCTGGCCAACACTCCCTCGAGCGGCACACTGGCCGGCACGCGACAGTTCGCCCGCCAGGGCACCAGCCTGGACCCGACGAACCCTAAGAGCGAAAGGCTGATCGGCGAACTGTACGAAGAGTTCCTGCCGCAATTCGACTCGCCGTACTTCAACGCCTGCTGCGACGAGGTCTGGGACCTCGGCCAGGGCCGCAGCGCCGCCCGGGCCCGGCGGGTCGGCAAGGGCCGTGTGTTTGCCGACTTCATCTGCAAGATCAACAAGCTCTCGCGGCGACACGGTAAGCGGCTCATGATCTGGGCCGACATCCTGAAGCACCACCCGGACGCCATCGGAACAATCCCCAAGGACGTCGTTTTCCTGAACTGGTGGTACCGTGCGGACTCAAAGGAATGGATGGTCGACCACAGCCGCAACATCAGGCGGGCCGGCCATGAACTGGTCGTCTGCCCGGGCGTGAACAACTGGTGCTCTTTCATGCCGCGGATCAAGCAGATGCGCGACAACATCGCCAACTTCGCAGCCGCGGGCCGCAAGTTCAAGGCCCTGGGGTTGCTCAACACCGAGTGGGGCGACGGCGGTCACTTCAACCTGCTGGCCACCGCCCTGCCCGGCTTCGCCAGTGGCGCCGAGCACGCCTGGTCGCACAGCAAAGCCGACCGCAAGACCATCGGCCGCCGCTGGTCGCTGCATGTGCTGGGCGACCGCAAAGGCATAGCCGAGCGAATCGTGACGCTGGCCGACTTCCCCGACAACCCGGCCGACCTGATCACCACGGGCTTCGGCGACCTGCGGCAACTGGACTTCGAGGCCATGAACATCACACCGGGGAAGTTCCTGTCGCGACAATTGAGGTTCAACGGTCGCCTGGCCAAGGCCTATGATCTGGCCGGCGACCTGGAGTTGCCCGCCGGCACGGACGGCGACACCGCCCTCGCGCCGCTCGAATATTGCTGTCTGAGCGGGTTCACATTCGCCAAGGGAGGAGCCGTCATCGCCCAGGTCTGCAACCTGTCCGGAGACAAGCGCAAGGCCCGCAAACTCTTTGCCTCAGCGGCGGACATCACCGAGAACCTGCTGCCAATGTACAAGAAACTGTGGCTGCATCGCAACCGCAAGAGCGAACTCGACTGGTCCGTGGGCCGATTCCGCAAAGCCATACGCCGCTGGCGCCGCGCCGCCAAGGCAAAGTGACGTGGGAGACTGAAACTGATTTTCCAGACACGCACGTTTCTCCCTTGGCCGAAAAGATCACTTCCGACGAATGCCGGTGGGCTTCGAAATTCCCGGAATGAACCTGTCGGTCGGCTTCAGGCTGAGCACGTATTCGGTCAGCAGTCTGATCGCGTTGTCCAGGTCCTTCAGGCTGACCACCTCGTTCGGCGAATGCATGTAGCGGTTGGGCACGCTGACCAGTGCCGCCGCGACGCCGGCCCGGCTGATCTGGATGGCGTTGGCGTCGGTGCCGGTGGCCCGAGGGGCGGCCTCGAACTGGTGCGGAATCTTCCTGGCCTTGGCTATTCTTTCCAACCCCTCGGCGACGATCGGGTTGATGTTCGGGCCCCGGGCGATGATCGGCCCGTGGCCGACCTTGTTGTCGCCGACCTGCTTCTTGTCCACGCCGGGATAGTCCGACGTAAAGCCCACGTCCACCGCGATGCCCACCTGCGGATCGACCCCGAAAGCACTGGTCCGCGCCCCGCGAAGACCGATCTCCTCCTGCACCGTCGAGACGCTCCACAGGGCGACCTTCGCCTTTTTCGCGGCCACCGCCAGCAGTGTTTCGGCCACCACGAACGACCCCACACGGTCGTCGAAACCGCGACTGGTGACCAGGTCGTTAAGCAGGTATTTCATCTCCACGTCAATGGTCACCGGGTCGCTGACTCGCACGCGCTTCTTTGTGTCCTTACCATTCCTGGCCCCGATGTCGATGAACAGGTCCTCGTACTTGGGCACGGCCTTCCTCTGTTCGGCCGTCATCAGGTGAATCGGCTGGCGGCCGACCACGCCCTGCACCGGGCCCTTGGCCGTATGGACCAGCACCCTCTGGCCGACCAGCACCGAAACGTCGAACCCGCCGATGGGCTGGAAGTAGAGAAACCCGTAGCGATCAATGTGCGTGACCATCAGGCCGATCTCGTCGGCGTGACCGGCCAGCATCACCCTGAGCGGCGCCCCGACGTTCACCCCGGCGATGACATTGCCGTGCACGTCGGTCCGCACCTCGTCGCACTTGCCGCCCAGTCTCTGGCGAACGACGTCCTGGGCCCGCTCCTCGAACCCCGAGGGGCACCAGGCAGCCATGAGTTCCTCGAGAAAGGCCAGACGATCCTTCCGCATCTTCAGACTCCTTGCCCTGAGAGGTCAGTGAGAATTCGCCATCGCAGTTCGGCACCGACCCGAGACGGCATTCTACGCCGAAAGCCAACCGCATGCAACGCCGCAGTTTGCTCCAGACGACCCGTGGGTGCACACCACGCTTGTAGGTGGCGGGGCGCCATGGTCTGGCGCAGCCAGGCCATGACGAACGGTCGGAAGATAATCACGGCCTGACCTTCGGTCAGACCGTGGCACCCAAGCCGAAAGCCGACCCCGTGCAACGCCGCAGTTTGCTTCGACGGCCTGTCGCCCCGGAGGCTCAGTCAGCAACTTCACGCGCCAGACGAATCGATTCCCAGGCCCCCGTCACATTGAAGGCCTTGAACCCGTTCTGCAGGAGAATGCGGGTCGCCAGGTAGCTCCGCATGCCCGACTTGCAGTAGGCGTAGATCGGCTTGTCCTTCGGCAATTCGCCGAGGCGGTCCCGCAACTCATCCAGCGGTATCAGACAGGCGCCCTCCACATGACCCGCCTGGTGCTCTTTGGGCGTCCGCACATCCAGCACGAAAACACCCGACTCGCCGCCGGCCGGAAGTGCTTCCGGCTGGACGACGGGCATGTCGCCACGCAGGACGTTTGCAGCCACAAACCCGGCCATGTTGACCGCGTCCTTGGCCGACCCGAACGACGGGGCGTAGCAGAGTTCCAGTTCCTCCAGGTCGTAGACGGTCAGCCCGGCACGAATGGCCGTGGCCAAAATGTCCACCCGCTTGTCCACGCCGTCGGCGCCGACCACCTGGGCGCCGAGGAGTTTGCCGCCGGCGGGGTCGAAGATCACCTTCATGGCCAGCGGCGACGCCCCGGGGTAGTAGCCGGCATGGTTGGGCGGGTGCAGGTAGACCTTCTCGAACGGACGGCCAAGCCGCTTCAGCGTTTTTTCGCTGGCCCCGGTCGTACCGGCGGCCAGAGAGAAGAGCTTCAGGATGGCCGTGCCCTGCGTGCCGCCATAGCGGCTCCGGCGGCCACAGATATTGTCGGCGGCAATCCGTCCCTGCCGGTTCGCCGGACCGGCCAGGGGAATCAGCACCGGCTGGCCGGTCACGAAGTCGGTGACCTCAACCGCATCGCCGACGGCGAAGATGTTCGGGTCGCTGGTCCGCATGCGGTCGTCGACCTTGATGCCGCCGGTGGTCCCCAATTCAAGGCCGGCCGCCTTGGCCAGATCAGCCTCGGGACGCACGCCGACACCGACCACGACCAGCTCGGCCTCAATCGTCGTACCGTCGGCCAGTGTCGCCGTGACGGACTCGGGGCCACCGCTGAAGGCCTTGAGGCCGCTGTTGAGATGGACGGTCACGCCGTTGGCCCTCAGTTCATCCAGCAGCGGCACGGCCATCTCCGGATCAAACGGCGGCATCACCTGGCCGGCCAGTTCAACCAGCGTCACCTCCAGGCCGCGCGCTCTGAGGTTTTCGACCATCTCCAGGCCGACATATCCGCCGCCGACGACCAGCCCCCGCCGGGCGCCGGCATCCACGATTTCCTTTATCCGATCGGTGTCGACGAGGTTCCGCAAGGTCATGATCCGCGGATCGTCCATCCCTTCGAGCGGCGGGCGAATCGGCGCCGCCCCCGGGGCCAGGACCAGCTTGTCGTACGACTGGCGGCAGGTCTTGCCGTCCGCTGTGCGGACCTCGACTTCTTGCCCCCGGCGGTCAATGGTTGTGACCTCGCTGCGGGTACGGACGTCGATCCTGAATCGCCGGCGGAGCCCCTCTGCCGTCTGAACAAGCAGCCGCTTGCGTTCGGCAATCGTGCCGCCGATATAGTAGGGCAATCCGCAATTGGCGAACGAGACGTCGTCGCCCCGCTCGAACATGATGATCCGGCACCTCTCGTCCAGCCGCCGAGCCCGGGCGGCACAACTTGCCCCACCGGCCACGCCACCTACGATAACAAGTTTCATGACAAACCCTTTCCCTGTCCGAAGAAACAATATCGCGATATCGTGCTCCCCACCCGCCCGGCAACGACCGGGCACAGTTACCACATTGCCGCCCGGGGTGCAATGGCCAAGCGGGGGGATTTTGACTCGCCGCCACCCGGCCGCCCCGCCCGACCGGCAAGAGACTTGATAAACGCCGCGGAATCGCCACAATATGCAGGCGACAGGAGCAAGCCATGGCCGCAGCAGGCAAGGACAACCTGGACTGGGAACAGATTCTCGGCAAAGTGGCGCCATGTATTATCGACGCCCTGCCGGCCGGCCGTTTCAAACTGCTGGCCGGCCGGCCACCCGTCACCCTGCAGAGCATCAGTTCGCACGCTCACCCGGAACTCTGCATCGTCACCAAGGGCTCGATCAGGATCCTCAACAACGGCGACCCGCTGCGGGTGAAGAGCCGCGAGATCCTGCTGGTGGCGCCGAGGATGCACCACCAAACCGTGGCCCTCGGGCGGGCCGCCGAGACGTTGTGGCTGGCCGGGTCGCCGAACCACATGGGCTGCCACCTGGCCCGCTTCGACGCCGAGGGCCGGGCCGTCGTCCTGGGGGCCCTGGACTTCCTGGACTTTCCGCCGGCCAATCGCATTCTGAACCAACTGGTCGGGGAACTCATCGAACGCCAGCGGGGCTGGCTCCGTTTCTGCAAGGGATTGCTGAACATGCTGCTGGCCCAGGCCCTGCGGCAGCTGGGAACCGACGGCCGTCCGCTGCCGCCGGACGAGGACTGGTCGGACGCCCAGATCGTGGCCTTCAATGCCCGCGATTTTCTCCAGAGGAACTATACCAACGCCCTTACGCTGGCCCAGGTGGCCCACCACGTTGCCCTGTCGCCCAACTACCTGGCCGGCCTGTTCAAGCAGCAGTTCGGGCGAACGATCATCGACTTCCTGACCGAGGTGCGGATCGAGACGGCAAAGCAACTCCTGGAGCAGGGCGACACCAAGATTTCCGTGATCGCCGAGAAGGTCGGCTACAACAGCCCCTACTATTTCAGCCGGGCCTTCAAGAAGGTCGTGAAGTGCTCCCCGAAGGCATACCGCGAAAGAAAAAGAAAAGGATCGTAGTATTATGCAAGCGAATCGTAAGCCTGGACATGGCATTGACAGCGGCCGCGGGTAAACTATCCTTGGAGAGTTTGTGTCTGCGAACCACCCGTTCACACAATGGAGAAAAGGAGTTGACCGGTCATGGCAAAGCTAGCGATTAATGGCGGCAAGAAGGTTCTGCCCAAGGGCCTGCAGGTCCAGTGGCCGCAATTCGATAAGACTGACGAAAAGGCCTTGTTGAAGGTCTTTCGCAGCGGCGTCTGGTGGCGCGGCGGCGACGTTGCCACCCAGGCCAAAGGAGAGTGCGGCAAGTTCGAGCGGGCCTTCGCCAGGTACCAGGGCGCCAAGTTCGGCCTGGCCGTCCCCAACGGGACCATCGCCGTGGAACTGGCCCTGCGCGCCGCCGGCGTCAAGGCGGGCGACGAGGTGGTCGTGCCCTCGCTGTCGTTTGTGGTCTCGGCCTCGGCGGTGCTGCCGCTGGGGGCCATCCCGGTCTTCGCCGACTGCGACCCGAACACCTTCCAGATGGACGCCGAGTCGATCGAGGCGGCCATCTCGCCGCGGACGACGGCTATCCTCATCGTCCACTTCGGCGGCTACCCGGCCGACCTGGACCGCATCAAGAAAATCGCCCGCAAGCACAAGTTGCCGCTGGTCGAAGATTGTGCTCACGGCCAGGGCTCCCAGTGGCGGGGCCAGGGCGTCGGCTCGCACGGCGACTTCGGCACCTTCAGCTTCCAGCAGTCCAAGGCCCTGACCTGCGGCGAGGGCGGCATCGTCCTGTGCAACAAGATCGACGACTGGCGCAAGGCCTACCGCTTTCACAACCTGGGCCGCCTGGAGAGCAAGGGCTTCTACGAGTTCTTCGAGCCCTCGTCGAACTACCGGCTGACCGAACTGCAGGGAGCGCTGCTCAACACCCAGTTCGCCAAGATGAAAAAACAAGTCCGCTACAAGATGGGCAACGCCAAGGTCCTGAGCAAGGCCCTGCGGAAGATCGGCGGCCTCGAGCCGCTGCCCGAGGACGAGCGGATCACCCGCCGCGGCTTCTACTACTACGTCTTCAAGTACGATGCCAGCCAGTTCAAGGGGCTGCACCGCGAGGACTTCCTGGCCGCCGTGCGGGCCGAAGGCGTCGGCCTGAGCCACGGTTACGGGACACCCATTCACAAGTATCCGCTGTTCCAGAACATGAAGGTCCCGGCCAGGTACAAAGGGGCCCAGTACAAGAAGGTCCACTGTCCGAACGCCGAGAAGGCCTGTGCCGACACGCTCTGCACGCTGCACCAGTCCGGCCTGATGGCCGACCGCAAACAGATTCTCAAGATCGTCGAGGCCATTGTCAAGGTCAAGGACAACGTCGAGGAGTTGCTGAAACCGAAGAAATCGAGCCGCAGGAAAAGAAAGTAGCTGGGAAAAATCCGCAAGTGTGCCATGGTCGGCTCGTCCGGCCGGGCCGTTAATGTCGGGAGATTGCCATGGCTGAGGGACTGTTGATCGGCATCGCCACCGCGGACATCACGCCGCCGATCGGGGCGACAATGGTTGGCTACAAACCGCGGAAGTCAACGGCCCTGGGCCACCGGCTGCGCGGTGAAGCCCTGGCCTGCCGCTCCGGCGATGAAGGCTGGGTGCTCATCACCAGCGACACCATCGGCTTCCCGCGGGATTATGTGGCCGAGGTCCGCCGGCGCATCGGCCAGGCCGTCGGCCTGCCCGCCGAGGCGATCATGGTCTCGGGCACCCACACCCACTCGGGTCCGGCCACGCCGATGTTCGGCGACGAAGAACTGTCGCCCCTGGACACCGACTACCTGGAGTCGCTGCAGGGGACGCTGGCCAACATGGCTGCCCAGGCGTGGAACTCGGCCGAGCCGGGGACCTTCGAGACCGCCCGCACCGAGGCCCCGGAGCTGGGCTCGAACCGCCGCATCGAGCAGCCCGACGGCACATGGACCAACGAGTGGAACGACCCCGAAGGCCGGCACCCGGGCTACTTCGATCCCACGGTCATGCTGACCGGCCTCCGCCGTCCGGACGGCCGGCTGGCGGCGCTGCTGGTCGCCTACGGTTGTCATCCCGTGACGCTCGGCCCTTCGAGTCTCGACATTTCGGCCGACTACCCCGGCTATCTCAAGGACGTTCTGGAAAGCCAGGGCGTCGCCCCGGTGGTCCTCTTCATCAACGCCGGCGGAGCGAACATCAACCCGCGGGTTTGCGTTACGGTCGGAGCCGAGCACCCTGAGACCATGGGCCGGCGACTGGCCGCCATCGTGGCCCCGGCGGTTGATTCACTCGCCCCGCTGGCCGTCGGTCCGGTGGTCTGTCACCGCGAGCCGTGGAACATCGTCCGCACGCGCGAGGCGATGAAAGGCAAGAAGAACCGCCCCGGCAGGAAGGTCGGCGATACGATCCCGACCGAGATCCAGGCCCTGCGGGCCGGCGACCTGGCCCTGGTCAGCCTGCCGGGCGAACTGTTCAGCGAGTACCAGAAGATGCTTCGCGAGGCCAGCCCCGTGCCACAAACGGTTGTCGTCTCGCTGGCCAACGACTACGTGGGCTATTTTCCGACCGACCAGGCCCAGGCCCAGGGCGCTTACGAGGCCGGGATGGCGCCGGCCGAACTGCTTGAAGCGGCGCTGATGGACCATGCCGGCAGGGCTTTCACGGCCATTGCGGACTGAGCAGACCGTTTGCAGTTGAGAAGGAGGGCGTCATGGCTGAAGGCACATCTGCTTTCGAAATCGGCGTAGCAACAATCGACGTTACGCCGCCGTTGGGCGTGCTGTTGGCCGGCTACGGACCGCGAAAAGGCGCGGCCTCCGGCGTCGGCCATCCGCTGCGAGCCGAGGCGCTTGTATGCAAGGGAGCCGAAGGCGCCTGGGCCCTGGTCACCAGCGACGTGATAGGCTACCCCGGCGAAATGGTGCAACGCATCCGCGAGGAGGTTTCCGCCAAGGTGGCTCTGGCACCGGAGGCTATTCTGATCTCCGCCACGCATACCCACTCCGGGCCATCGGCCCTGGGCACTTACCGTTCGAAACTGGGCGAGATCGACCACCAGTACCGCAAGGAGTTCGAGCCCAAGATCGCCCAGACAATCATCGAGGCGTTCAAGGCCGCCGCGCCCGGCACGTTCGAGGTGGCCTGGACCGAGGCGGCGGACCTGGCCCACAATCGCCGCGTGATCGACGCGGACAACAAGTGCGAGAACGTCTGGCTGGACGAGGAGGGGCAGCACACCGGCTACTTCGATCCAGCGGTGATGCTGGTGGCGGTTCGTCGAGAGGGCGGGCGGCGCGACGCGCTGCTGGTCAACTATGGCTGCCATCCGGTCACGCTTGGGCCGCGGAGTTTGGACATCTCGGCCGATTACCCCGGCTACATGAAGGACCTGATCGAGTCGCAGAATCCGGGCCTGACGGCCATGTTCGCCCTGGCCGGGGCCGGCGACATCAACCCGCGACTCTGCATACAGGTCGGCCCCGAGTATCCGCAGAAGATGGGCCGCCTCCTCGGGCGAATTGTCCTGGAGGCGATGAGCGAACTGAAGGCCCTGGCCGTCGGACCGGTCGCAAGCAGCCGACAGCCATGGTCTCTGGTCAGCAAACACGACCGGCCCGAAGACTCCGGGCCCAAAAAAGGCGAACCAACCGTGACCGAGATCATGGCCCTGCGGGCCGGCGACCTGGTCCTGGTCGGCCTGCCCGGCGAACTGTTCAGCCAGTACGCGGCGGTGCTGCGAAAGGAAAGCCCGGTCCCGGCCACCGTCGTGGTATCGCTGGCCAACGATGCGGCGGGCTACCTGCCGGTCGACGAGGCGATCCCGCAAGGGGGACACGAGGTCGTTCACAGCGAGGTCGCCGCCCTCGAAGGAATTGAGCAGTCACTAATCGAGACAGCCGGCCAGGCCTTCGAGGCCGTCGCCGACTGAGCGGGGCAAGCAGCAGCCGTGGCGACCTGTCGGTGACCCCGCGGCCGCCGCGAAATGAAGAAGAGGGGGCGACTCCCACCGAGTCGCCCCAGGCTTTCCTGGACTTTCGCGACCATGACCTCAACTGATCCGGGAGAAGATCACTCACGCCGGCCGGGCTACGGCCCGCCGCCGCCGGAGCGGACTACGGGCCTGATCTCCGCTTTCAGGCGAACCGGCTATTCACTGCGGCACCGCAACTACCGCCTCTTCTTCGCCGGCCACACCATTTCCATGATCGGCGTCTGGGCCCAGCGGGTGGCCGTCGGCTGGCTGGTCTGGGAACTGACCGGATCAAAAATATGGCTGGGCATTCTGGGGGCTGTCGGGCCGCTGCCGATGACCTTTCTGTCCACCCTCGGCGGCCTGGTGGCCGAACGCGTCGACCGGCGGCGCATACTCTACGCCACCCAGTCGCTTGCGGCCCTGACGCCCTGCGTGATGGCGGTGGTCCTGCTGATGGACCGCAACCTGGAGTTTGTCCGCCCCTGGCATCTGCTGGTGGTGGTGGTAATCAACGGTGCGATCATGGCCTTCGACGTGCCCGCCCGCCAGGCATTTGTCGTCAAGATGGTCGGTCCCAGAGACATCGCCAACGCGATCGGATTGAATTCGGTCATCTTCAATTTCTCGCGCATGACGGGCGCCCTGGTTGGGGCCGGGCTGTTCGGGGCTCTCGGGGCGGCCGCCTGCTTCGGCCTGAACGGAGTGACCTACCTGGCCCTGGTCGGGGCCTTGCTGATGATGAGGCTGCCGCCGCCCAGCGAACTGCAGCGCCGTCGGGCCCGCATGTCGCGGCACCCGCTCGGCGGGTTCTACTACGTGTGGAACCATCGCCCCATCCGGGGCACCATGATCCTGCTGGCCGCGGCGGCCATACTCGGCTGGTCGTTCGCAACACTGTTGCCGGCCTTCGCCGACGAGGTATTCCACGGGGGCAGCGGCACCTACAGCGTCTTTGTCGCCGTCATCGGAGCCGGGGCTCTGACCGGGGCCTTGCTCATGGCCTACCTGGGCTATTACCGGAAACGACAGCGACTCATCCTGATCGGCGTTGCCCTCTTTGTCGCTTCGATCGGAACTTTCACCCTCGTCAAGCATTACTGGCCGGCCATGATCGCCCTGTACTTCGGCGGCCTGGGCCTGCTGATCTGCATGTCCGGCATCAACAGCTTCATCCAACTGGCGGTCAGCGAGCGGTTCCGCGGCCGCGTCATGTGTTGTTCGGAGGAATGATGCCCGCCGGATCGATGCTCACCGGGTACCTGGGCGAACGCTTCTCGGCCCCCGTCGCGGTGCGGATCAACCTGGCTGCCCTGACCGTGGTGGCCGCCGCCGTGGCTGTGTACTGGCACTGGCTTCGCCGAGTGCAGCCGCAAAGGATGTAACTTGAAAATGTGGGTGCCTCTACCGCTTCGGCGGCGCCTTCAGTGGCGCGGGCGTCGGGGGCTTGGGCGCCCCCGGATGGACGGGCGGCTCCTGCTTCTTGCCCTTCGACCACTTGAAGAGCCGCCTGGGCTGCGACTGGAGACTGGGGTCGGGCAGGCGGCCGGTCAGCAGGGCCGAGGCCACAAACCTCTGGACGAACTCGGTAGCCAGGTCGCGATAAATGGCCAGCGGCAGCCCGCCGGTGGCTCCGCCCGGCCCGCGGCCGACCATGATATAATGGTTGGGGGCCAGGTTGACAAAGTCGTCCAGGTTATCGTTCTCGAGCCTCTCGCCGAACAGTCCGTAGGCCACCAGTTCCTCCGGCACAGGGAAATTGATTCTGCGGAAAACCCAGCGGGCCGCAGGGCAGCTATCGACGGCTTTGAAGTGCGCAGCCCTGGTCAGCGTGGGCAGGGCGTCGAAACCGTTAACCGAAGCGCCGAACCGCGGCGAGCGCTCAAACGACCTGCCTGACAGCATGTGCTTGACCACCGGCCCCGCGCCGGCCGGGGCCACGAAGGCCACCCGGTCGCCGAAGTGCGTGTCGCGCGGATTGACGAAGTTGATGAAGCGGCCACGAATGACGTCCAGCGGCAAGGGGTCCTGCCGGGAAATGCTGGCCCCGACAAAGGTTACGTTACCCACCGCGGCCATGTAGGCGGGCCGCCGGCCGGTATCGGTGGCGGTAATCTCGCCCTGGGCCACATCGCAGCCAAAGGCCATCTGGACAACCCTCGTCCCCGCCGAGAACCCCAGCAGCGAGACCCCGGCCGCCGGGTCATCACCGTGGCGCAAATACCAGGCGTGGACTATGTCCTGCAGGAATGCCGCCCCTTCTTTCTGGGCCTTGATGTTCAGGTGCTCGGCCACGGCATTTCGCGTATAGGACCAGCGGACGGGCAACAACAGCAAGGGCTGTTGCCTGATGAGCTTGGCCGCAACCTGGCTCTCGGCAATCAGCCGCGCGGTGTAAAGGAACCCTTTCAGCGAATCGCCGGAGCCTTCGGCAAAAACGATCAGCCGACGGTCATCCAGCGGCAGGCCCGCGTCGTTGTCCTGGTCGGAGCTGATCACGCCGCCGGGTGTCGCATAGACAAACTCGTCAACGCCGTAGACCCTGGGCAAAGCGCCGACGGTCAGCGAGCCGCTCACCAGTTCAGGAGTGATCAGGCGCCGTTCGACGGCCGATTTCGACTTCGAGGACTTGCAGCCGGCGGCAAGCAGCAGGCAGGCCCAGGCCAACAGGATGACCCAACGTCTCGAGAACATACGGTCAGCATAACTCATCGCTTCGGAAACCTCAAG
>JAACEH010000055.1 GCA_011682595.1 Anaerolineaceae bacterium | reverse complement strand
ATGAGCACCGCCGAACTGGTCGACTTGGTCAGGAACATCCCGGCCATGGCTATGCCCAGCAACACCGGGCGGCGGCAGATGAGCAGGTAGACGGCCAGGGCCGTGAAGGCCATGACCGGAATCTCCATGTAGAAGGTCATGCCGAACAGCACATTCATGGGCATCGAGATAATCAGCGCCCAGGCCCACACCCCGCCGCGATGGCCGTACAGACGCCGGGCCGCCAGATAGGTGGCCAGGGCCAGAACGACCAGGTACAGGCTTTGGTAGATTTGGGCGACGGCCATGGAGGCCCGGCCCAGGACCTTCCAGATCAGGGCCAGGATCATGTGCCACAGGCCGGCGTCCCAGTAGAGCACCGTCCCGCGCTCGTCGGCCGGGTAGGCCGGGTCGTGCGTGACGCGAAAGTGCGGCCAAGGGGCCTCGAAGTAGTTGACCGCCCGGCGGAAATGGCGGGCCTCGTCGCCAATGATCGGCTGGGTGCCGATCGTCCAGACGAACATGTAGGCCACCACAACCAGCGTGGCCAGCAGAACCCAGAGAAGCTGCCGCCGGGCCCGGCGAGACGCCTCTTCGGGTGGGGCGAGGGGCGCCGAACCGTTCTCGGCAGGAGGCAGGTCCGTCAATGAGGTGCTCCTGATTCCGTGTGATCTTCGGGGTCCGGCTCGGGAAGTTCGCGGCCGAACAGTCTGCCGGCAAGGTAGAACAGGACCACGACGACATAGAAACCGAATCGACCCAGCAGCAGAAAGGGAATGAAGTTCGACTTGTAGCCCAGTTGCCTCAGGAATTCCTGGCCAAGCCCTTCACTGATGCCTACGCCGCCGGGGATCGGCGATAGGAAGATCGTTACCGCGACCACGGCGATGACCGCCAGCACGTGGGCAATGGCCACTGCCTCCTCCTTCACGGTGGCCAGGATCAGCAGGTAGTTGGCCGCCACCATGACCAGCCAGATCAGCAGCATGAGGCCGCAGAATAACAGCACTGTTGGCCAGCGGAGCATTCGCTCGTTGGCCTCGTAAAAGGGGCCCAGTTGGCCCTGCACCTGGCGCTCCTTCTCCAGAAGCCAGGGCACCAGGGGCAACCGCCGCAGCGGCCGCAGGCAGGCCACGATCAGGGCGATCAGCTTTTCGGTCAGCCGGCGGCGGCTCAGAACGATCATCGTCGCCACAAAGCCCAGCAGCACGACCGACAGCACCGCGATGTCGCGGGTCGGGTTCTTGCTGGTGAAAACCAGGACGAAGGCCACCAGGCCCATGAAGACGGTGATGCCGCTTTCGAGAATGCGGTTGACCAGGGCCACGCCCGTCAGGCGGGCTCCGCCGCGCATCATCAGCGGCACGGCCAACTCGCCCGCCCGGCCCGGGGTAAATGTCCCGATCATGAACAGTGTGGAAAAGAGCCGCAAAGATTGCCGCACACCGAGCTCTGCCCCTGCCAAACGCGACATGATGTGCCATTTGACGAAGAATCCGACCACCGACAGGATGAACAGGCCTAGCGCCGCGGCCAGCAACCAGGGGTGGTCAAGCGCGTCCTGCAAGGAGTTCCAGACCTTGCCGGGCCCCTGACGGTAAATGACCGCCGCCAGCAGAGCCAGGCCGGCAACCAGCCACAGTACCTGTGCATGGTGCCTCGCGCCTTGGCCAATGCGGCCGGCCAGCCAGAGAGTTCTTATCAACCAGCGTCTCAAGCCTCCGGGATTCCCTTGCTGTCAGAGTGGTTCGTATCGGCCTTGCCCTACTCGGGACGCTTCTGCTCGCCGCGGCTGCGGATGACCCGGGCCGGCACGCCGACCGCCACGCCGCGCGGGCGAATGTCGCGATTGATGACCGAGCCCGTGCCCACCACCGCCTGGTCGCCCACCGTCACCCCGCGGACCACCGTAACCTTGGCCCCCAGCCAGACGTCGCAGCCGATGTGGATCGGCGCCGCATCGACCGGCTGGGCCAGCACCGTCATCTCCAGAGAATCGGTGGCGTGGTTGAAGTCCACCAGGTCAACGTGCGGAGCGATGATCGTGTCGCGGCCGATCCTGATCTCGGCGTTGCTGGTCACTACGCCGTACTCGCCGATGTAAACATTATCCTCCAGGACGATCTTGCCCGTCTCGGAGGTCGAGAGCACCACGCCGCGCATCAGTTGCACCTTGTCGCCGATCAGGATCGGCCGCCCCCGGGCCGAGGCCAGGACCACGCCGCTCTGGAACTTGCAGCCCCGCCCGATCGACCCGCCGCCGCGGAGCCGCAGCACCAGCCGCCAGAACATCAGGCGAGCGAAATTGATCAGACCAATCAAAAGTCCCATAGGCTCCCTATCACCTCTCGCGGATGACCCTGGCCGGCAGGCCTGCGGCAACCGTCATCGGCGGCAGGTCTTTCGTCACCACCGCCCCGGCGGCAACAACCGTCCCGCGGCCAATGCGAACGCCGGGCAGCAACGTGGCCCGGTACCCGATCCAGCAATTGTCCTCGACCACGATGTCGGCCGTGGCGATGCCTTGGGAGATTATCGTCGCCTCGCGGTCTTCGAACTTGTGGCTGCCCGTCACCGCCGCGGCCCGGCGCGTGAACAGCACGTCGCGGCCAATGACGATCTTGCTCCAATGGTGGCACAGCAACTCGCAGCCCGAGTAGATGATCGACCCGTCGCCGATCTCGATGCGGCCATTGCCGCCCAGGGTGTCGATCGTGCAGCAGCCGATGAAGCATCGCCGCCCGATAGAGACGTTCCAGTCGATCCGGGCCAGCGGATGGATCAGCGACCGCGTCCGCAGCATCAGCCACAGGTTGACCAACACGCGCACAAGCACGAAGCTCCTCAGGCCGCGCTTCAGCACCTCGCGCACGACATGGTGGCGAACCCGATCGAATTGCTGCTGGGGCGTCTCGGTCATTCTCGCCTTTCGTAGGGCACGACCGTGCAGTCACCGCTTCCGTGCGTAAAAGACCATGCTGCTGCCGCGGCCGAGCAGGCTTTCCATGAAGGTAAACCATGGCAGGGCCAGCGTCAAGCCCGCCCACAGTCCGCGCTTGATGATTCCCTGTCCGCCGCCGGAGGCCGCCCCGGCCCAGACCAGCCGCGGGTCCAACCCCGGACAGAGTGTCAGGACGATCATCGGCGGGTGCAGCCAACTGGTCCACTGGTCGATTCTTTCCACCTCGAAGCGGCACTTGGCCATCATCCGCCGCAAGAGCTGCGGCCTCCAGTAGGCCAGGTCGCGGGGCACGTCCAGGGCCGACCATCTCGGGCCGAAGATCTTCCGCTGCAGGCAGTCGGCGTTGGGCACCTCGACCACCAGGTAGCCCCCGGGCCGCAGGATGCGGTAAATCTCCCGGAGTTCGGCCTTCGGGGCGTGAAGGTGTTCCAGGACGTTGTACAGGGTGACCACGTCGAACTGCTGGTCGTCGTAGGCCGCCTGGGCCAGGTTGCCGCAACGGACGGCCAGCGACAGGTGGTCGCGGGCGTACTCGGCCGCCGAGCTGATCTCCACGCCGTAAGGCTCCAGGCCCAACTGGCGGTAGACCAGCAGCCGATCGCCCGAGCCGCAGCCGACGTCGAGAATCTCCGCCCCCGGCCTCGGGCGGCAGAAGCGCATCACCTTCCGGGCTTCGTAGCCGAGCAGATGGAAGCGGTACCAGTGCTCGGCGGCGCGAATCATTCGCGGCAAGAGACCGGCCACCGGCTGGTCGGCTTTCCAACTGTAGGTGTCCTGGTAGTAACGGGCTATGGCCTCACCCGGCGGCCGCGGGTTGACCCTCATCAGCCCGCACTCCGTGCAGCGGACCACGTCGAACCACTCGCCGGAGCCGTAACGATCCTGCTTGCGATAGACCGGCTCGGTCTCGGCGCCGCCGCACAACGGGCAGTCGACCGTCTCGCGGTCGGGCGCTTGCGGTGGCTTGGGTGGCGTGGGTGGCGTGGGTGGCGTGGCTTCGATTGTCTCGTTCTCGGTCAAGACATCCACTCCGTCAGCAGTTTGTAGGGGCACGACGCGGGCGTGCCCGGAATTGTAGGGGCACCCCTACAGCCCCATCTTGCGGCCAAAGGCCCGCACTTCGCGGATGACCTTGGCCTGGTCCCGCGCCGAGAGGTCCGGATACAGCGGCAAGGTCAGCAACTTCACCCAGACCTTCTCGCAGACCGGTGTCTTGCCACGGCACTTGGCGTACATCGGATAGTGATTGTTCGGGATGTAGTGCACGCCGGTCGAGACGCCGCGCTCGGCCAGGAACGTGTTCAACTCGTTGCGATGCTCGGTCTTGATAACGTAGTTGTGCCAGGCCGGCTTGGTCCTGGGCTGCACAACGGGCCTTTCGATCCAATCCAGATCGGCCAGTTCCCTGGTGTAGCGCAGGGCGCGAGTCTTGCGGTCACGGTTCTTGGCCTCCAGCTTCTTCAACTGCACCAGCCCGATGGCCGACGGAATGTCGTTCAGGTGGGCCTTCCAGCCGACCTCCTCGACGGAATAGTACCACGAATACTTGACCTTCGTCTCCCGGGCCCAGGTGTCCTTGCTGATGCCCAGCCAGCGGAGTTTCATCACCCGCTCGTGGTCCCGTTTGCGGCGGCAGACCAGCATGCCGCCCTCGCCGGTGGCCAGGTTCTTGACGGCGTGGAAACTGAAGCAGCCGAAGTCGCCGATGGTGCCCAGTTTCCTGCCCTTGAACTCGCCCCCCGCGGCATGGGCGCAATCCTCGATGACGGCCAGCTTGTGCTTGCGGGCCAAGCGCATGATGAGGTCCATCCGGCAGGCGTGCCCGCCGTAGTGCACCACGACGATGGCCTTGGTCCGGCGGGTGATGAGTTTCTCGATGCTCGCCGGGTCGATGTTGCAGGTGTGCGGCTCGATGTCGGCGAAGACCGGTATGCCCCCGGCGTAAAGAATCGCGTGGTTGGTCGAGACGAAGGTCATCGGCGTGGTGATGACCTCGCTCCCGCGAACCTCGGCCAGGTGCATGGCCAGTTGCAGGGCGGCCGTGCCGCTGTTGACGGCCGCGGCATGTTTGCCTCCCAGGTAAGCCCCGAACTTCTCCTCGAACTCGCGCGTCCTGGGGCCCAGGCCGACCCAGCCGCTGGCCATGACCTTGCGGACCGCCTCGAACTCTTCCTTGCCGTAACTCGGACGAAATACTGGAATCATAATCATCTCCCGGTAGGGGCGGGGTGCCGTAAGGGCTGCCCCCACAAAAAACTCAGTCCCGCAAGGCCACGCTCCTGGCCGGGATGCCGAAACGCTTCAGCAGCGAGCGAATCTGGCCGTGACCGATGCGCCGCCGGCGGCCGATGGCCCGCCGCTTACGCAGCATCTTCGGCAACCCCGCAAAGGCGCCCAGCCAGGCCTTCACCAGCACCAGGGCCAGCCGCCCGGCACTATACTCTTTGCGGAACTCCCCGGCACGCCCTTTTCCCGAAAACACGCCCCAGGCCTGCCACCAGTAACGAGCCACCATGTAAAGGGCGCCCCAGCCCAGCAGCCACAGCGGAAAACTCTTCACGGCCACCCAGATGCGGTTCCGCTCCACCCAGTAGACCTTCTGCGGATGGACGCTGCCGGTCGAGGCCGAGTGGCAATGATAGCAGACCGCCTGCGGGGCATAAAGCGACTTCCAGCCCGCCAACCGGGCACGCCAGCCCAGGTCCGTCTCGTCGGCGTAGGCGAAAAAGTCCTCGTCGTAAATCTCCCAGCCCTGGCGGCCGAAGCCCGGCAGGCGAATCGACTCGACCATCGCCATGCGGTACAGACCGCAACAGTCGCTGACGAAGAAAACTTCCGCCTCCTCGGACAACTCCTCCTTCTCCCGCCACCGGCCGCGACCCAGGGCCAGCCCGTCGGGGCAAATCTCGATGCCCGCCGCGTCGATGCGCAAGTCGTTGAACTTCAGCAGGATTTTCGAAGCCACCGAGCCGCACTCCACGTCCGACTCCATCACCCGCACCATCTCCGCGATGCAATCCGGGTCCAGCTCCGTGTCGTTGTTGAGCATCATGACCAGCGGCGTCCGCACCGCCGCCAGGCCGACGTTGTTGCCGCCGCCGAAGCCCAGGTTCTCGTCGTTCTCGATCAGCTCGACCTCGGGGAACCTCTGGCGGACAATCTCCGCGCTGCGGTCGCCGCCGGCATTCTCGACGACAATGACCTGCACGTTCGGATAGCTCTGCTTCCGCAGGCTCTCCAGGCAGGCCGGCAGCACCTCCTGGCCCTTGTAGTTCAGGCAGATGACGGTCACCCCGGGGGCATCGCCGGTCGGCCGTGAAGTTTCACTCGTTTCGGTCAAGCCGCTTCTCTCAACAGCCGAATGGGCAACCACCCCACGCAACAGGGTGCCATGGTCCTGCCCCGAAGGGGCTGGCCATGCAAAGCGCCCATAACAAAACAGGACGCCCCTCATCCAACCGCGGCGTCCTCCTCAATCAATCATGCTACTTCCGCCCGGCGGCCAAGTCAACTGTCTTTCCGCTTTGAGAAAGAGGACATTATCACCTTGCGGCGACAGGTTCACGGCTGCGCGTTGACAGGCCGGGCCAGGTTGGTATGCTGGCCGAGCGACAAGTCTTATTTGATCGAAGGAGAGAGCATGCGACTGGTGACTATTGACGATGGCTGCCCGGGGTGCCGCCGGGCGGGGGTTGTGACCGCCGAGGCAATCGTGGACGTTGCAGCCATCTGGCCGGACGGGCCGCACTCGGTGCTGGAGATTCTGCAGCTCGGGCTGCTCGATAAGCTGGCGGCGGTCGACCCGGACAGTGTGCCGGAGGAGGCTCGCTATCCGCTGGACGTGCCCCTTTACGCGCCGGTAGATCGGCCGGGCAAGATCGTGGCCCTGGGCCTGAACTCCAGGGCCCATTGCCGGGAGAACGATAAGCCGCTGCCCGAGATTCCGATCCTCTTTGCCAAGGCGGTTACCGCCCTGACCGGCCCGGGCCGGGCCATCGTTTTGCCCGAGGGGACCGACCAGGTGGACTGGGAGGTGGAACTGTGCGCGGTTATCGGCCGCCGGGCCAAGGGCCTGAGCGTCGAGGAGGCCATGGGCTACGTGGCGGGCTACACCATCGCCAACGACGTCAGTGCCCGCGACTGGCAATTCGCGGTGTCGCAATGGTACCGGGCCAAGGGGGCCGACACGTTCGCCCCGATGGGTCCGCAACTGGTGACCCTGGACGAAGCGCCCGACTGGCGCGAGATGGAGTTGGAGTGCCGGGTCAACGGCCGCCGGGTGCAGCACTGCCTGGCGGGCCGGGACATGATTTTCTCTCCGGCCGACTCGATCAGCTTCATCAGCCGGAGCCAGACCCTGGAGCCCGGCGACTGCGTTTTGCTGGGCACGACCAGCGGCGTCGGCTACTGCAGCGACCCGCAGCAGTTCCTCAAGGCCGGCGACACCGTCGAGTGCGAGATCAGCGGCCTGGGTTGCCTGACGAACCCTGTAACGGCGGGATGAAGTTCGGTCGATGGAGCGTCATGAAGATGCAGGGGCGGCTGAGTCTGCCCTCGCCACAGGCGGGGCGGGCCGCACTCGCGGGTTCGGAAGGCGGGGCCGATGGGCGAAGATGGCCACAAGAATCTGAAGCGGTGGAAACCCCCGAGAATTCTCGTGGGACTTTGTGCTTGTCTTCTGCTTGTTGCCGGCAGTTGGTATCTGAAACGGGGTGTCGAGGCGGTGCGATAGGAAATTCGTTTGAGTCGAGAGTCGCAGATCACCCGGGGCGAAGTGACCGCACGCAGCGGAAACAAGTTGCGGTACGAATTCCGGGTTGACGGCCGGCGCTATACATACGCCAACGACTTCGACCCCCGCAGCCCATGGTGCCGCTTGCCGCGAAAAGTGAGCGGCAACAATGAACTGGACATCCGCTACGTACCGGAGTCGCCGGACATTAACCGTCCCGCGGTTGTAGGCACAGACTACTTGGCCCTGGCGAGGGATTTCATCGTGCCTTGCGTCATATTCCTTTGGCCCTTGGCGGCGGCGATGGTGATGCGAAAGCCAGGTGCCGGGCAACTGGTCGTGGGGTGGACTGTTTTGATCTTGGTGATCTTTGTCCTCAAGACATTAGTCATTCTCATCGCTTGGGCGTTTACGGCGCTGTAATTGCAGCCGTAGCGACTGTGGGCTCTTCAGGTTTGGCCTCGGAATTTTCCCGCAACAACGCCTGATTCGCCCAGAGGTAGTAGGCGGGCGTTGAGTAGAGGAAGCGGGCGGCGTAGCCGCAGGTTTGGGCGAGCGTCGGGGTCACCGTCTGGGCGGTCTTGGCCCCCAGGTAACTGCGCACCCAGCGCTGCAGTTCGC
>JAACEH010000054.1 GCA_011682595.1 Anaerolineaceae bacterium | reverse complement strand
CCCGGGCATCAGCACCAGGTACCGGCCGGCGATGCTCAGGTACGTACTCATGGTCGCACCCTTGGTGCCCAGGCCCTCCTTGGTGACCTGGACGATGACTTCCTGGCCGCGCTTGAGAATCTTCTCAATGAGCGGCCGGTTGCGACCCTGGGACTTCATATTCTCCGGGTAGTAGCTCTGCGATATGTCGCTGACGTGCAGAAAGCCGTTCTTCGGGTGGCCGTAGTCGATGAAGGCCGCCTGGATGCTCGGCTCGACGTTGGTCACCCGCCCCTTGTAGAGGTTGCCGACGTGGTGGCCGAGCGACGACCGCTCGATGTACAGCTCCTGCAGTTCACCGTCGTCGCTCACCGCAATGCGGCACTCCTCGCTGTCGACGGCGTTGATAAACATTTCCTTGCTCATACTCAATTGTCCTTTCGCGCATGTCGCGGCGTGGAGGCTCGCCTGCGGGCTCGGCCGATCACCGGATGCGGGCTGTTCGGCACAGTGTGCCGCCAAAGCCGCTCTCGGTAACTGCTTTTGAGTCTGTCCGATCGGTTCAAGTTCAGGGTTCTCGCACGACTGCGTGTACGCATGGTGGATTCGTGGGATAAGGAGGTTCTAGTCGCCCTCGTCCGCCAGGACCAGGTCGGTCCTGACAACCAGGCACCGGGCACGCTCGGCCTCGCTGAAACCGAGTTCGCCCAACACCTCGCCCGGCTTGAGCGTACCGGCGCTGCGGCAATCGGCAACAATCAGCAACTGCCGGTCCTGAAGTTTCAGGGTCACAAGCAGCGGCCGGATGTCCATGGTGCGCCGTTTGTCCGGACTTCCTCGTTCCACGACAATCTGCCGTCGCTCGAGCAGGGCCGCGATACGAGTATCGAGGTCCGGCGGGCAGGTGTGCAACCGGACTTCGTAGGCGGCCCGGCAAACGGTTGCCCGCTCGCTTGGTGCGACGGCCGTCAGTTGGCGGATGGCCAGGTCGGCGGGAAGCTGGGTGGCCAGTTTCCTGGTGACGGTATCGGGATTGACCCAATCGGTCAGCTCGAATTCGAGCCATTCCGATTCTGAGGCAATCCCGACTCCGCGGGCCAACCCGAACGAAACCCTGGGCCTGACGTGAAAGCCTTCACTCATCCGCAGTGGAAGTCCGCTGCGCCGTAACGTCCGGTGCCACAGCCGCATCATGTCGCGATGCGACAAGAACCTCTTGTCTCCTCCTACCGAATACTTTAGACGAATCCGTTGTCTAAACATTTTCTTCCAGGTCTCGCGCCGCACGGTGCGCCGCGACGGCCTTGTTTTTCCTGTTGTTTACAGAACTCTATTCTATCAGGTGGCGGCCCATCTGCAGGCCACAATTATTGCTCCCCGGCAAAAGCCTCCGGGATTATCTTGCGAGTCACTTCGTTCAGATATGCCGTAATCTCGCGGTCGTTGTCCAGGGTCAGCACCTTCTTGGCCACCCGGCGGGCCTGCCGCATCGAGGTCGAGCGAGTCATCTTCTTGACCTCGGGAATCGACGTGGCCGCCGTGCTGATCTGGTCGATGCCCATGCCGATCAGCAGCAACGTGAATATCGGGTCGCCCCCCATTTCGCCGCACACTCCGACCTCGACCCCCTCGGCCTTGGCGGCCTGGATGACGTTGTGGATCAGGTGGATAATCGCCGGGTGGGCGGGCGTGAAAATGTTGGCCACCCGCTCGTTCAGGCGGTCCACGGCCAGGGTATACTGAACCAGGTCGTTGGTGCCGATGCTGAAGAAATCGCACTCCCTGGCGAACTGCCGAGGCAGAATGGCCGCCGAGGGCACCTCGACCATGATGCCCACTTTGACGTTGCGATCAAAGGCGATGCCCTCTTCCTCCAGGTCCTCCCGCACGTCGCCCAGCAGCATCTTGGCGTGACGCAACTCGCGGACGTTGGTCACCAGGGGAAACAGGATCCGCACCGGTCCCACGGCGCTGGCCCGCAGGATGGCCCGCAGTTGGGTCTTGAACACGTCCACGTTCAGCAGGCTGTAACGGATCGACCGCAACCCCAGGAACGGATTCCGCTCGTCCCCTTCGCCGGCAATGTGAGTGAACTTGTCGGCCCCCAGGTCGCAGGTGCGGATGGTGATCGGTCGCCCGTCGAGCATCTCGATAGCCGAGACGTAGGCCTCGAAGTGGTCTTCCTCGGTCGGGTCCTCCTCGCGGTCCAGGTACAGGAACTCCGTACGATACAGGCCGATGCCGGTCGCCCCTCGTTCCAGGCAGGCCGCCACTTCCTGCGGAAACTCGATGTTGCCGTGCAATGTTATTTCGTGGCCGTCCTTGGTCACCGCCGGCAGGTCGCGGAGCAGCGTCAGGTTGCTCTCGAACTGCTTGGCCTTCTGCATGTAGGTCTTGTAGCGCTGGATCGTCTCTTGGTCGGGGTTGATGATGACCAGGCCGCGGTTGCCGTCGATGATCAGTTCGTCGGTTCCCGTGGTCTCACTGGAGATTGTCTGCAGGCCCACCACCGCGGGAATGCTCATGGCCCGGGCCATGATGGCCGTGTGGCTGGTTCGCCCGCCGACGTCCGTGGCGAAAGCCAGCACCTTGCTGCGGTCCAGGGCCGCTGTCTGGCTGGGCGTCAGATCGTGAGCCACCAACGCGTGCGGAACGTCGAGGGTGCGCAACTGCTGCCGCTTTTCGCCGATCAGGTGACGCAGGATGCGCCGCAGGATGTCGTGCACGTCCTGCACGCGCTCGGACAGGTACTCGTCCTTCATCTCCCGGAACTGCTGCGCATAGCCGTTCAGGACGCTGCTGGCGGCGTACTCGGGACAGACGCGCTTGGTGCGGATGGTCTCGCGAATCTCCTCCTGGAGTTGGCTGCTGTTGAGCATTGCATGGTGGACGTCGAAGATGGCTCCCAGTTGCTCGCCGACCGTAGCGGCGACCTTTCTCCTCAGGTTGACGAGTTCGGCGCTGGACTTCTCGAGGGCCGTTTCGAAGCGCCGGATTTCGCCTTCGATCTGGTCTTCGCTGATCTGGCGGCGCGGAACGAGCGTCTCCTCGCTGTCGAGGACGAAGGCCGGCGCTTGAACGACGCCGGGACTGACAGGTATGCCTTTAAGGATTTCCATCCAACGGTCCCCGGACCGGCGGCACGAGGCCGCCTGAGGACCTTCGCACCACTAATCTTCGTAAAACTTGTCGGTGACCAGTTTGGCCAGAGCATCGAGGGCCTCGGAAGCATCGTCTCCGTCGGCCTCGAACGTAAGTACGGTTCCCTGAATCGCTTCGAGCGTCATCACTTCCATGATGCTCTTGGCATCGACTCGACTGTCCCCTTTGCAGACTCGGATACGGCTGTTGAAACGGCTCGAGGTCTCAACAATCTGCATCGCCGGGCGGGCGTGCATGCCCTGGCGGTTTAGAATGGTGACCTCTCGCTTCAGCATTGCTTGACTCCGGTGACCGTTTGCAGAAGTTCCGCACGGTACCCTTTCTCAGGAGGCGGCTATACGATGGCTTCCTCGTCCGCCTCGATCAACAGTTCCCAAATCGACTCGGCCGAATCGGCCTGCCGCAAGAAGCGGCGCCAATGTTCCTTCTGGGCGTTGCGGAAGATATTTTCCATCGCCTTCAGGTGTTCGGCCGGCTTGTCCGGCGGACTGATCAGCAGGAAGAACGTGTAGACCACTTCGCCGTCCAACGCCGAAAAGTCCACGCCCTGGCTGCTGCGAGCCACTGTGCCGATGAGTTCCTTGACCGCCGCGTGCTTGACGTGCGGTATGGCCACCCCGTTACCGAAGCCGGTGGTGGCCTTCCTTTCGCGGGCCACCAGGGAGTCGAGCACGCTTTTCTTCTTGCTCTTGGCCAGCTTGCCGGCCGCCACCAGTGCGTCAACCATCTTTTCCAGGACCTCTCGGGCCCCGGCGCCCTGAAGGTCGGCAATCAATGCATCACGGCAAACGAACTCCTGAAACTTCATCCCGCTCTCCATGGCGGCACCCGGCCCGAAGGCCAAGCCCGCGAGAAAAAGTCCCCAGCGACTTCAATCACACCGGAAACACGATCGGTTACCCGGCGCCGAGCCGTTACTGGCCCGGTTCGCTTTCGGCGGTCCTGCCCTTGTGACGCTGGTTGATCCGCTCCTTGTGTTTGCGGAGCTGGCGTTCCATCTTGTCGGTCACGGCATCGATCGCGGCGTACATATCCTGGTGGGTCTCGTGAGCGACGAAGTCGTCCGCGTGCTCGACGTCGGCAATGACCTCGATGGTCGGTTTGCCCCCTTCAAAATCCAGAACTACCCGGATTTCCTGAATTCGGTTGAAAAAGCGGCTCAATCGCTCCGCTTTCTCCTCTGCGTAGGACTTCATCGCATCGGTGACGGACATATGCCGCCCGGTTACAACAATCTGCATCTCGTCTTCCTAACCTGCTGAGGTTGCATTAGTTCCGGCGATTACCAGCCGGGCCGGTCACCCAAAAGGTTCACCGGCCTTGCTCTTCGACTGCTTCTGGCGGGTGCCCCACAGCCCACGAGTATAGTCGCCGTCGCCGGGTCTGTCAATGCCCTGTCGACTCGGCTTCCGGAGGGGCTTGCGGCTGGTCGGTCGCCGGGCGAGACAGGCCGCCGGTGCCGTTGCCCTGGCCCGGGGGGAGCAGCACGCCGCCGGAAATTGAAAACCGCAGGGCCTGATCCACCGTGATGGGCAGTTCCACAATCTCATCGCGGCGGACCGCCACTACGTAGCCGGTGAACGGCGTCGGGCTGCTGGGAATGAAGACCGAGACCAGGTTGTCCACCTTGGCCGCCCGCAGCGAGCGCATGGCGGGCCCCGTCAGAAAGCCCATGCTCCACAGCCCGTGACGCGGGTATTCGATCATCACCACCTGCTTGAACGAGGAGGTCTTCGTGTCGGCGAAGATGAACTCGGTCAGTTGCTTCAGGTGGGGATAGATCATCTTCAGCACCGGCATCCGCGACAGCATCCGGTCCGCGCCGCGGTAGAGTTTGCGGCCAAAAATGGTCAGCAGGGCGAAACCGACAAAGAATATGGCGGCGAAGGCCACAATATAACCGGCGAATGAGAGATTGACGTGCAGGCGGTTGGCCCCATAAAAGGTCTTGGCGGCGGCTGCGCGGTCCAGATCCATCACCAAGTCGATGATCGAGATTATCAGGTTGTTGATCGGCCCGGCAATGTACTTGTGCACGAAGCGAATCACCCAGACCAGGATGACCGCCGTCAGGGCCGTGGGCAGCAGGGCGGCCAGCCCCGTCAGGAAGGCCCGCCGCGGGCTGAGCTTGTGCCGCTTGTCCTGTGGCGCGGGGCTCTTGGATTCCGTGTCCGGCGTCGTCGGCGTTGGTTGTTCGGTCAAGGAACTGGTCCTCCCCATAACTCATGCTACCTGGCGAGTCGCTACTTCGCAGAGTAGCATCGGTGACAAACCATCACAGATTCTAGCCGAAGATTCGCTACGATGCCACAGGCTTTGGGCTGGGCCCGGCGACGGCCACCACGGCCACCGTGACGCTGCGGGCCCCGGCTCGGCGCAGCACGCGGGCACATTCGCCGGCCGTTGCTCCCGTGGTCATGACGTCGTCGACCAGGAGAATCCGCTGCCCTTTGACCTGCCCCGGGCGGCGAACGCGAAACGCGCCGCGGACGTTCTCCCTGCGGGCGGTCATGCTCAGCCCCACCTGCGGGGGCGTGTCGCGCGTCCGGACCAGGACTCGCCGCTGAGGGGCCTCCAGGCCCCGCCGTCCCAAGGCCCGGGCCAACAGCGACGACTGGTTGAACCCGCGGCGGTAGTAACGCCACCAGTGCAGGGGCACAGCCGTGACCAGGTCGGCCTCCTCGGCCTGGCCGGCCTGGTGCAGCTTGGCGGCCAGCAGTTCGGCCATCAGGGCAATGCCGTGCCGCGCTCCGTTGTACTTCAGCTTCTGCACCATGAGACTCAACGGCCCGTCATAGATGCCGATACGGACCGCACCTTGAAACGGCGACGACTTCTTCGTGCAGAGCGAGCAGGAGGCATACGGCCCGACGGTCCGCCCGCAGCGCGGACAACTGGGCTGGCCGGCCAGGGCGGCCAACTCGTCCCGGCATTGGGAGCACAGCCCGGCGCCGCCGGAGGCATAGTCCGTCGGCTCGCCGCAGCAGGTGCAACCGGGCGGCAACAGCAGACCGAACAGGCTTCTGGCGATCGCTCCTGTGAACATGGTCCGTCCTCAAAGCGAAAAACCAACCGTTGCGCATCCCGATGCAATCTCCGACGGCTTGCGGCCCAGCGCCGCCCACCAGAATAGCGAAGCCGGCCGGGAGCGACAAGGTTTTCCGCGGCTGGGCGGCCGGGCCTTTTCGCTTGCCCGTTCGACCGGTCGCCGTTAGCATACTTGTCTTGGCGGAGGTCCGGCGGCTCCGCCGGTTTCTTTGTTCTTTTTCTTTTTCCTTATTCTTTTAGCCGGAAGGTGTCAGACCATGCCCAGGAGCAAGATTCTCTCCGGCCAGGCCTTGCGGACGGAAGAACCGCCGATCAACTACCTGATGACTATTGCCCTGGAAAGGCCCGAGTTGATCAGCCTGGCGGCCGGCTTCGTCGACAACGAGACCCTGCCTGTCGAGGAGGCCCTCGAGGCCTGCCGGGAAATCTTCACCAGCCCCAAGGCCGGCCGGGCCACACTGCAGTACGGAACCACCCAGGGCCACCTGCCGTTGCGGAAACTGCTGCTGGAGCGGTTCGTCCGCCGGCAGGGCACCACCGCCGGGGCCCTCAATCTGAGGCCCGACAACGTAGTGCTCACCTCGGGCAGTCAGCAGATGCTGTTTCTGGCCGCCTCGGTGCTGATCGACTCGGGTGACATTGTCCTCTTGCCGCGGCCGGCTTACTTTGTTTTCGCCAGCATGCTTCAGATCTTCGCCGCGCAGATCGTCGGCATCGACATCGACGCCGAAGGGCTGCGGGCCGACCTGCTGGACCGCCGCCTGGCCGAACTGGACCGGGCCGGGCAGTTGAACAAAGTCAAGCTGCTTTACGTCTGCTCCTATTGCGACAACCCGACGGGCCTGACCATTTCGGCCCGCCGCCGCGAGCAGGTCATGGAAGTCGTTCACTCTTGGCGCAAGAAGCAGGAGTTCTACCTCCTGGAAGACGCGGCCTATCGCGACCTGATCTACGATCCGGTGGGCGACGTGCCGCCCTTAAAGACGCTCGACCCGGCCAACGAGGCGGTCCTGCTGTTGCAGACTTTCTCAAAATCCCTTTCGCCCGGCATGAAAACCGGCTTCGCTTTTCTGCCCGAGGCCCTGCTCGGCCCGGTGCTCGACCAGAAAGCCAGCCACGATTTCGGCAGCGCCAACATCTGCCAGCACCTGATCCATCACTTGCTGACCACCGGCCGGGTTGACAGGCACCGCCGGCGCCTCAGGGACGCCTACCGGGCCAAACGCGACGCGATGCTCGAAACATTGCGGCAGGAACTGGGCGGGGTGGAGGGGATCGGTTGGACCGAGCCGACCGGGGGGCTTTACGTCTGGCTTACGCTGCCCGAGTCGGTCGATACCGATATGGGAAGCTCGCTCTTCAAAAGCTGTCTCGACCACGAGGTGGTCTACGTGCCGGGCAGCTTGTGCTATTGTCGCGAGCCGGGGTTCACCATACCCAGGAACCACATGCGACTGTCGTTTGGTGTGCCGACCATCGAGCAGAACCGCGAGGGAATCCGCCGCCTGGCCAAGGCGGTTCGCGAGGAGATGGCCTAGCTTATGCGCCACATTCTGCATCGCTACATCTTCCTGGACCTGCTGAAGATCTTCGTGCTCTCGACCTCGGCGCTGACCTGTTTCCTGGCCATCGCTTATGCCCTCAGCGAGCTGCGCGACCGCGGGCTCGGCCCCATCGATTCGCTGCAACTGGTCGCCTGCTTCGTCCCGGCCATGCTGGTCTTCGCCATGCCGATCGCCGCCCTGCTGACGACCACCCTTGTCTACGGCAAACTGTCCTCGGAGAACGAGATCACCGCCTGCCGGGCCTCGGGCATCTCCATGGCCACGATCCTCTGGCCGGTGCTGATTCTGGGTTTGCTTGTCGGGGCGGTCAATTTCGTGCTCTTCGACCGCGTGATTCCCTGGTCATGGTACCGCGCCGAGAACATCGGCACCCAGAACATCGAGCGGATATTCTTCCACCAGTTGCGGACCAAGAAGTCTGTCCGCCATCGCTCTTTTCACATGAAGGCCAAGCATGTCGAAGGAAATTGGCTTTACGGCGTGGTGACCAGCTATAATAGCGGACAGGGGCAGCAGATCACCGCTTATGCCCCTTTGGCCCGTCTGCAATTCTTCCCTCCATCGC
>JAACEH010000053.1 GCA_011682595.1 Anaerolineaceae bacterium | reverse complement strand
GAAATTCACCGCGAGGCGGGCCGGGAGTTCAACGTCGACTCGCCGAAACAACTGGCCGAGGTGCTGTTCGACGAGATCGGCCTGAAGCCGGTCAGGAAAACCAAGACGGGGTTCAGCACCGACTCCCACACGCTCGAAGCCCTGGCCTCCCAGCATCCGCTGCCGGCCAAGGTGCTGGCCTACCGCACGCTGGCCAAGCTCAAGGGCACCTATATCGACGCCTTGCCGGAACTGATCAACCCGGACACCGGTCGCATCCACGCTTCGTTCAACCAGGCGGCCGTGGCCACCGGGCGGCTCAGCAGCAGCAACCCGAATCTTCAGAACATTCCCATTCGCACCGAGGAGGGCCGCCAGATCAGGGCCGCCTTCATTCCGGGCGATACGGAGAACGACCTTCTCCTGTCGGCCGACTACAGCCAGGTGGAGTTGCGGCTGCTGGCCCATTTCAGCCAGGACCCGTTCCTGCTGGAGGCCTTCGAGAACGACCTGGACATTCACGCCTTCGTGGCCGCCGAGGTTTTCGGTGTGCCGCAAAGTGAAGTCACCGCCGAGCAGCGGGCCCGGGCCAAGGCGGTCAACTTCAGCCTGATCTACGGCAAGACGGCCTACGGCCTGGGGCGGGACCTGGGCCTTTCGGTCGGCCAGGCCCAGGACTTTATCGACGCCTACTTCGCCCGTTACACGCGGGTCAGGGAGTTCATGATCGAGGTGCTCGAAGGGGCCAAAAAGGACGGCTACGTCTCGACGATTCTCGGTCGCCGCCGCCCGACGCCGGGCGTCAAGCACACCGACGCCCGCCGCTGGAACAACGCCGAGCGGGCGGCCTTCAACACCGTGCTGCAGGGCTCGGCCGCCGACCTGATCAAGGTGGCCATGAACAACATCGACCGGCGGATCACCGACCAGTCGCGGCCCTCGCGGCTGATCCTGCAGGTGCACGACGAATTGGTTTTCGAAGTGCCCCGCAAGGCCGTCCAGGACGAGCGGGAGATGATCGTCGAGGAGATGACCACGGCCATCGCCCTGAAGGTCCCCATGAAGGTCGACGTCTCGACGGGGTCCAACTGGCGGGAGGCGAAATGAGGGCATCCTGCACGGTCGGCATAATCGGCGGCCTGGGACCCAAGGCGAAGCCACGATTGTTGAGGGATCAGTGACAACACGGCGCGTACCTATCATCGGCATCGTCGGCGGCATCGGCAGCGGCAAGTCGGCCCTGGCGGCGGCCTTCGAGGAGCTTGGCTGTGTGCGACTCGATGCCGACAAAACCGGCCACCAGATGCTGGCTCGGGCCGAGGTCTTCTGCGAGCTGGTGACAGAGTTCGGCCGTGAAATTCTGGGCCCCGGCGACCAGGTCGACCGGGCTCGCCTGGCGGCTGTGGCCTTTGCCTCTGAGCAGGCGACGCGGCGGCTCAACGAGATTGTGGGCGGCGCCCTGTGGCCGGAGTTTCGCCGGCGGGCCCTGGAGGCGGCCGACCATGCCGGCCAGGATGTGCAGGCCGTGGTGCTGGATGCGGCCCTGTTGTACGAGAGTCAGACCGACCAGATATGCGACGGCGTCGTCTTTGTGGAAGCCCCGGACGAGGTGCGTCGAAAGCGGATTGCCGAGAGCAGGGGCTGGGACTGGGAGGAGGTCCGCAGGCGCGAAGAGCGGCAGTTTGCGTTAAGCCGAAAGCGGGGGATGGCCGATGAGGTGTGTACTAATACCGCCGGCATCGACCATCTTCGCGATCAGGCCCGCAGATTGCTCACCATTTTTCGCGAGCGGTTTTTCTCCCAATAAACAAGTAACCGGCAGATACCGCCAGGAACGGAAACCGGCGGGCCGGGGCAACCATTTGCCATTATTGTAGAAATGAGGAAGGAATCATGGCTGACAAGAACGGGGGCAAGTCGCGGACGTCGAACTCCAAGGGACGCCGCAAAAAAGAGGCCAAGGCGGCCGTCGAAATGTTCGACGAGGAAACCCACGGCAGGTACGAAGAGGCCAAGCACGGCGAACTGCACATCACCCAGTTGCAGAAATTGACCGTGGCCGAACTGCACGAGGCGGCCCGCAAGGAAAAGCTCGAAGAGTACGCGGGCCTGAAGAAGCAGGACCTGATCTTCTATATCCTGCGGAACCGCGTGCAGTCGACGGGCCTGATGTTCGGCGAGGGCGTCCTGGAGGTGCTGCCCGACGGCTTCGGCTTCCTGCGCAGCCCGGACTACAACTATCTGCCCGGCCCCGACGACATCTACGTCTCGCCGTCGCAGATTCGCCGCTTCGGGCTCAGGGACGGCCACATCGTGGCCGGGCAGATCCGTCCGCCCAAGGAAAACGAGCGCTACTTCGCCCTGCTGAAGGTCGAGGCGGTCAACTACGAGAGTCCCGAACTGGTCACCGAGAAGGTGGTCTTCGACGACCTGACGCCGCTCTTTCCGACCGAGCGTTTCTTCCTGGAAACCACCACCGACGAGGTCGACATGCGGGTGGTCGACATGGTCACCCCGATCGGCAAGGGACAGCGCGGCCTGATCGTCGCCCCGCCGCGAACCGGCAAGACCGTTCTGCTTCAGAAAATGGCCAACGCCATCAGCAAGAACTCGCCGAACACCTACATGATCGTTCTGCTGATCGACGAGCGGCCCGAAGAAGTGACCGACATGAAACGCAACGTCGGCGCCGAAGTGGTCAGCTCGACTTTCGACGAGCCCTCCTCGCGACACGTCCAGGTGGCCGAGATGGTTATCGACAAGGCCAAGCGGATGGTCGAGTACGGCAAGGACGTGGTCGTCCTGCTGGACTCGATCACGCGGCTGGCCCGGGCCTACAACAGCGAGGTGCCCCACTCCGGCAAGATTCTCTCCGGCGGTGTGGACGCCAACGCCCTGCAGAAACCCAAGCGTTTCTTCGGCGCCGCCCGGAACATCGAGGAGGGCGGCAGCCTGACCATCCTGGCCACGGCCCTGGTCGACACCGGCAGCCGTATGGACGAGGTCATCTTCGAGGAGTTCAAGGGCACCGGCAACATGGAGCTGCACCTGGACCGCCGCTTGGTCGACAAGCGCCTCTACCCGGCCATCGACATCAACCGCTCGGGCACCCGCAAGGAAGAGCTGATCGTCAATCCCGACGAGCTGAAGTTCATCTTCCTGTTGCGGAAGGTCCTCTCGGACATGAACGTGGTCGAGGCCATGGAACTGCTTCGCAGCCGCCTGGCCAAAACCAAGACCAACGCCGAGTTCCTGCTCTCGATGAACCTGTCGTAACCCGTAAGCGCTACAACGCGTGCGCAACTGCAAAGATCGAAGGGCGGCCTGTCGTGATGACGAGTCGCCCTTTTTCACTTGGTTTGCTCAAGCCCGTCACGACTTTGCCGTCCCTTGCCGTGGCGTCAAATGTGGGAGTTGTTCGGCGTCTTGGGCTGCTTAAGTTTCTTGAGGTAGTCGGGGTTGGGCTTGGGAATCCTGGCCTCGATTTCCCGTTGCCAGGCCTTCAGTCTGGCCCGCAAGTCCTCGACCAGGTCCGGGTGCTCGGCGGCGACATTGCTGTGCTCGCCGATGTCCAGCGACAGGTTGTACAGTTCCAGCTCGCCGTTTTCGAACAGTTCGATCAGCTTCCAGTGGCCGCACACAACCGAGGCGGCAGGGCTGCCGCCCTGGTTCGAGTAGTGCGGGTAGTGCCAGAAGATAGCTTCGCGGTCCAGCGTCGAGCCGCCGCCCAGCAACGGCATCAGACTCAGGCCGTCGCAATGCTGCTCGGGCAGGAGCGGGGCCCCGCAGGCTTCCAGAAAGGTGGGATAGAAGTCCGTGCTCGTCACCGGTACCGAGCATCGGCTGCCGGGAGCGACCCGGCCGGGCCAGCGCGCCATCTGGCAGACGCGGGTGCCGCCCTCGTAGTTCCAGCCCTTGCCCTCGGAAAGCGGATGATTGCAGGTCGGCGACCCCTCGGCGGTGGACAAGCCGCCGTTGTCGGCCGTGAAAACGACCAGGGTGTTGTCGGCGATGCCTTCTTCCTCGAGCGTTTCGAGCAGGCGTCCGATGTTGGTGTCGAGGTTCTCGATCATCGCCGCATAGGCCGGGTCGGACTGGACAACGCGGCGCTGCACCCGCTGGTCCTGTTTGTGAAGACAAGGGAAGTGCTCGCCCGCCACAATAGCCCCTTTGCCGTCCAGGCCCATGGCTTTGCTCTTTCGGCGGTACTTCTCCACCAGGTCAGACGGCGACTCGATCGGAATGTGCACGGCGTAGTGCGCCAGGTGAAGCAGGAACGGCCGATCTCCGCGGTTCCGCACCAGGTGAATCGCTTCGTCGGTCAGGCGGTCGGTCAGGTACTGTCCTTCCGGGCCGTCCTCGAGCGTGGCGATGCCCCAGGGGCTGAAATAGCCCTGAGCGGGCATGCCCCAGTGGCAGCCGCCGATGTTCACGTCGAAGCCGTGATGCTCGGGGTAGAAATCCTCGTCACCCAGGTGCCACTTGCCGACGTGCCAGGTCTGGTACCCCGCCTCTCTGAGGGCGGCCGCCAGGCTCTTTTCTTCCAGCGGCAGGTAGTGCAGGTAAGGCACGTCGGCCAGCTTGCCCTCACTCTTGCCGCCGATAAACTGGGTGACGCCGACCCTGGCCGGGTACTTGCCGCTCATGATGCTGGCCCTGGTCGGAGAACAGACCGGGCACGACGCATAGGCGTTGGTGAAAAGCATTCCCTCGGCGGCCAGCCGATCCAGATTGGGCGTCTCGTAAAAGGTGCTGCCATAGCAGGCCAGATCGCGCCAACCCAGATCATCGATCAGGATGAACAGGATGTTTGGTTTTGCCATTAGAGTGCGCCCCGTCGAAGCCTCGGATGCTCAAAAGAGGTTGCCGGCCTGGTAATCGCCGTAGAAATCGTCGAGCGTGCCTTCCCGGAAGTAGAGGTGCCCGGTGATTTCGCACTGCCCGCCGGGCTCGAGGTCCGGCCAGTCGGGGTCGGCGTGCATGCAGGGGTGGGCGGGATTGCCGACCAGGGAATAAGTGGCTTCGCCCCACTCGACGGCCATCAGTTTCCGGCGGTCGTGGGACTCGGTCACCATGAGCGGCTCGTCGGCACTGGGCAGGCCCGACCTCCAGCCCAGTCGCCAACGGCCCGTCTTGACGCCGCCGGCCAGGGCCTCGGGGTAAGTCATCCACCCGCGGCCCGCCACGTGCACGTACTTGTTGTCCATTGTGTTGGCAGCGAACTGTGGGGCCTTGGGCATATAGACGCAGACCTGCAGCTTCAGACCGCCGATGGCCAGGTCGTCCTCGTTACGGGCCCAGAGTTTCATGTCCACGCGGCTCTCGGAGCCCTCGACCAGGCTGCCGCCATAGACCAGGTTGTTCGGCAATCGGCGCTGAAACTCGATCCCATCGTCAATCGCTTGCCACTCGGCCTTCGGCAGGTTGGGCCAGAGCTGGTGAAAACAGGGGCTCACGTGGCTCAGGAACAAGAGCCCCTGATTCGAGAAGACGGCCTCGGGGAAATCCAGCATGACATAGCCCGCCTCGGGCCACGGCAGATGGACCCAGGCGATCTGCTCGTAGGGGTCTTCCGGGCGCCACGCACCTCCTTCGATGCGAATTGCCGTCGACATGGCATTGCTCCGTCTTTCTTGATGTGTCAGGTTAAACGATTAAACGCCGAAGGGTACGCTCTCGACGGCGCGCCCCACGGTAGTTTGTTTTCCATGACGGCCCGTCCCCGGTGCAGAGCCCTCAGCCGCCCAGGTTGCTGATCAACTGTCCCAGCACGGGCTGCACGCTCTCGGCTTCGGGTGTCAGAGAGCCCACCAGGTGCGTGTCGTTAACGGTGGTGAAAGCCAGGCTGTTGAGCTGGTCGGGGCTGCTGGCTGCCGAGAGAAGCTCGTCCAGGCGGGCTGCAGCCGCCCGGGCTCCGGACAGATATTGGATGGCGAAAACGGTGTTGTTCTGCTGGTCGCCCGAAGTATAGGTGGCCAGCACCATCCGGCCCTGGCCGAGTGCTTCGGTCAGCAGGTCCGCACCCGGCAACTTCAGCCGCCGGCCGGCCCTCTGCAGGCCAAGCGGGCCGGCCACGTAAATCTCGCTGCCCTCGACCAGGTTCTCACTCGGCAGATCGCGAACCAGCATCGGCTTCAGGACGCTGCTGAAAATATTCGAGGCCACGAGGGTGGCAACGGCTTCGGCCTTTGATCCCGAGGCGCCGTCATGATCGACGGTCACGAAGTACCGTCCTTTCACGAAGGCGACCGCGGATCCGCCGGCCCTGGCCTGAAGCCAGCGTCCGGCCAGGGGCTGGCCCGAGGCCATCAGCGTAAAGGCGCTGAAGGCGGCGTCGGAGTCGGTCATCTCGTGGATGCTGACGGTCATCGTCTGGGGCGGGGTGTCCTGCTTCAGCTTCTGAACGACCGACATTTTGTAGCCGCACTCTCCCAGCAATGCCGTGTCGCCGGAGCCGAGGTCGCTCGTGGCCAGGTCCTCGAGGTCCGGGTCGGTTGCGGCGGTGTTCACGTTGGCGTAGTGTATGGCCTTGCCGCTGGTGGACCACCCGGGCAGGGCCGCCACACTCGGCAGCAACTTGTCGAGGTCGGCGAATCGCGATGGGGCCTGCTCGGCCTTGCCGTTCTCCTCGGGTGGCGAAGTGCTGCACCCGCCACTGCCAACTGTGATCACCAGGGCCGCAACGACCATCAGGATTGCCAGCCAACCAGAGCGCCTGTTCATGGCTCTCTCCCGTCTGTCTAACTAAAATACCGGTCTTGACATGCTCTCGTCCCGCAAGAGCGCATTATAAATCGCCCCTGCGAAGCGGCAAACATTTTTCCCCCTTTCTGCGACAGATAACTTTCGTGCCGTGTAGTGTGGCACGGCGGGGCTTGCCCGCCGTGGCGAATCTGGCCACCCGTCTGCGGGTAAAGTGTGGCGCCCGGCCCATGGTATCTGCAGCAGGTTCCCCCTCTGTTGACTGCCAAAGCCGTCTGAATGGCGACCGGGCGGTCTGCCAAAATGGCAGTTTTGCCCTCGTTAAAAAGTCTCCGGCCGGGTAGGTGGACGCCCTTTTTCGGCCTGAGAATGGCGTTTTTGACTACTCGGTGTCCAATGGCACACCCTTTGCGATGATTGTCGGCATCCAGAGGCCCGGCCTTTGCGCCTTGTCTTGGCCGGGCGGTCGTGGTACAAGAGCGAATTCTGACCCCGCCAGACCCCGTGTCCGGCCGTGCGGCCCGTATGGGGGGGGGCTGCGAGGCCGACAAACAAAGCAAGGACAGGTTCTTTCCAGAGAGAAAAAAGAGAGAGGGAGGAAACAACAGTCATGGCACCAAAGATGTTAGCGTTTGACAACGAGGCCCGGGCGGCCCTGATGTCCGGGGTCAGCCAGTTGGCCAAGGCGGTCAAGAGCACCCTTGGCCCGCGGGGCCGCAACGCCATCCTCGACAAGGGATGGGGCGCCCCGACGGTCACCAAGGACGGCGTGACGGTGGCCGAGGAGATCGAGCTGAAGGACAAGTACGAGAACATGGGCGCCCAACTGGTCAAGCAGGCGGCCTCGAAGACCAGCGACGTGGCCGGCGACGGAACGACGACCGCCACCGTGCTGGCCGAGGCCATCTTCCGCGAGGCCCTGAAGAACATTACCGCCGGGGCCAGCGCCATGGCCCTGAACCGCGGCATCCAGAAGGCCGTCGACAAGGTGGTCGACGAACTGGCCAAGCTGGCCCGGCCGATCAAGACCGACCAGGAGATCGAGCAGATCGGCGCCATCAGCGCCAACGGCGACAAGACGGTTGGCAAGCGCCTGGCCGACGCCCTGGAGAAGGTTGGCAAGGACGGCGTCATCACGGTCGAGGAGGGCAAGGGGCTGGAGACGACCGTTGACGTGGTCGAAGGCATGCAGTTCGACCGCGGGTACCTCTCGCCGCACTTTGTGACCAACCCCGAGCGGATGGAGTGTGTGCTGGAGAACTGCCAGGTCCTGATTCACGAAGAGAAGATTTCCAACGTCAAGAACCTGGTGCCGCTGCTTGAGCAGGTTTCCAAAGCGGGTCGGCCCTTGCTGATCATTGCCGAGGACGTCGACGGCGAGGCCCTGGCCACGCTGGTGGTGAACAAACTCCGCGGCACGATCCAGGCCTGTGCCGTCAAGGCCCCCGGTTACGGGGACCGCCGCAAGGCCATGCTCGAGGACATCGCCATCCTGACCGGGGCGGAGGCTGTTTTCAAGGATCTGGGCGTCACCCTGGAGAACTTGTCGCCGGCCAGCCTCGGTGTGGCCAAGAAGGTGATCATCGACGGCGACAACACGACCATCCTGGAAGGGGCCGGCGACACGAAGGCCATCCAGGG
>JAACEH010000324.1 GCA_011682595.1 Anaerolineaceae bacterium | reverse complement strand
CTGGCCGCCGGAATCGTTCAAGGGTCCGACTACTCGGACATCGACGTCGGCCTGGCCCCGCCGAGCGTTTACCTGGGGGCCGTAGTCGAAGCGGTCGAGGTCACCGGCGTTCATGTTGTGGCCCAGAACTGTTACTTCGAGTCCCAGGGGGCCTTCACCGGCGAGGTCAGCCCGGCCATGTTGCTGGACATCGGCTGCGACACGGTCATTCTCGGTCACAGCGAAAGGCGGCACGTCTTCGGCGAGACAGACGAGCTTATCAACCGCAAGGTCCTAGCGGCACTGGCTGCGGGCCTGAAGGTTATTCTCTGCATCGGCGAAACACTCGACCAGAGGGAGGCCGGCCGGACTAACGAGGTCTGCGAGCGACATGTTCGCGAAGGCCTCAAGGGCGTGGAGCCCGGGCAGATGGCCGAGGTGGTCCTGGCCTACGAGCCGGTGTGGGCCATCGGGACCGGCCAGACGGCTACGCCCCGGCAGGCCCAGGAAGCGCATGCCTTCGTGCGGCCCCTGGTGGCCTCCATGTTCAGCACCGACATTGCCGCCGCTCTGCGGATTCAGTACGGTGGCAGCGTCAAACCGGACAACACGCTCGAGCTGATGAGCCGGCCGGACATCGACGGCGCCCTGGTGGGCGGGGCGAGCCTGAAGGTGGAGTCGTTCCTGGAGATTATCGAGGGAACTCGAAAAGCGAAAGCTTCCGGTGTAGCCGGACAAGGTTGACGAAAAGACGATCCATCCATTACCATAAGAGAGGTGCCCTGTGGCGACATACGTTCTGTTGATTCTGTTTCTTTTGTGTTCGGTGCTGCTGATTCTCCTGATCCTGATCCAGAAGGGTCGCGGGGCCGGCCTGGCCGGGGCGTTCGGCGGCGGCGGCGGACAAAGCGCCTTCGGAACCAAGACGGCCGACGTGCTGACCAAGGCCACTGCGGTGCTGACGGCCATTTTCTTCCTGCTGGCCCTGGTCTCGGGGTGGTACCTGAACCGCGAACCGTCGACTGCTTCGGGAGGAAAATCTTCCGTGGAGCATCCCGCCGAACCCGGCGGCCATCCGCCCGGCGAAGGCCAGCCGGCCGAGGGCGGCCAGGGTGAAGGCGGGGCCGCGCCCGACTCAGGCGGCGCCGAGGCCCCTGCCCCGGCGGCGCCGGAAGCGCCTGTCGAGGTCCCAAGCGAGGGGAGCGATCAATAGCGTGAAAACGGGCACCCAGGAGCAATACCTTCAGGCTTTCACCGACGCCGGAGCCCTGCTCGATGGACACTTTCTGCTTTCCAGCGGTCTGCACAGCCCGCGGTACCTGCAGTGTGCCCTGGTGCTCGAAGATCCGGCCCGGGCCGAGCGGCTCTGTGGCGACCTGGCCGAAGGGGTGAAGAAGCTTCAGGCCGAGACGGTCGTCGGCCCGGCTCTGGGCGGCATCGTCGTGGCCTACGAGCTGGCCCGTGCCCTGGGCGTCCGCGGCATCTTCGCCGAACGCAAGGACGGCTGCATGCAGTTGCGCCGCGGTTTTACCATCCGGCCCGGCGAGCGGATTCTGCTGGCCGAGGATGTCGTGACCACCGGCGGCTCGCTCAAGGAAGTCATGGCTGCGATCTCCGAGTTGGGCGGTTGCATGGTCGGCGTGGCCAGTCTGGTTGATCGGTCCGGCGACAATGGTCCGGACTTCGGCGTGCCTTTTGTCAGCCTGCTGAAGATCGACGTGCCGGCCTACGAACCGAGTGGCTGCCCGTTGTGTGAGGCCGGGTCAACGGCCGAGAAGCCGGGCAGCCGGGGCAACGCGTAAAGTTAAGGAGTCGTCCATGATAGTCAGCATGACCGGTTACGGAACTTCGCAGGTTGAGGACCCGGACCTCAGCGTCTCGACCGAGGTCCGCTCGGTCAACAACCGCTACCTGAAGACCAACTTCCGGTTACCTGATTTTCTGGCCCCGCTGGAATCGGCGATGGACCGCATCGTCCGCCGGCGGGTCACCCGCGGCGTGATTACCGTGACCCTTCGCAGCAAGCGGCTGGGCGCCGCAGCGCGGCCGCCGATCGATCAGGACGTGCTCAAGAGCTATGTCGGAGAACTCCGCAGCATCGCCGATTCACTCGGTGTCAAGGCGGACCTGGACATAGCCCGGCTGCTGGACTTGCCCGGGGTGTTCGACGAGGACGGTCAGGGGAGTTCTGTCGACGACATACGCGACCGGGTGCTGGCTTCGATTGGGGCGGCCCTCGATGATTTCGACTCGATGCGGATTCAGGAAGGCAAGGCCCTGGAAGAGGACCTTCGCAAACACGTTGCCGAAATTCGCGAGCACCTGGACCAGATCGACGCCCTGGCCCCGACGGTGGTCGAGGAGTACCGCGATCGGCTCAAGGCCCGCGTGGACCTGCTGCTGCGGGAGTCGGGCGCTGAGATCGGCAAGGAGAACCTGCTGAGCGAGGTGTCGCTGTTTGCCGAGCGGAGCGACATCAACGAAGAGGTGGCCCGCATGAAATCGCACCTGGCCCAGTTTGACGACCTGCTGGCCGACGACCAGCCGGCGGGCCGCAAACTCGAGTTCCTGGCCCAGGAGATGCTCCGCGAGTCCAACACCATCGGCTCCAAGAGCGGCCACGCCGA
>JAACEH010000052.1 GCA_011682595.1 Anaerolineaceae bacterium | reverse complement strand
TCTTCAGCAGCCCGCGCCGCGAGGAGAAGTCCTTCTTGTTCACCTTGAGATGCTCGGTCAGGTGACTGATTCGCTGAGTCAGCAGGGCGATCTGCACTTCTGGACTGCCCGTGTCGCCTTCGTGAACAGCGAAATCGGTGATGATGCTGGTCTTGTTCTCATCCGACATTACAGCTCTCCTCTCAACACCTGGGAGCGAAAGGCCGCACTCTCGCACCTGAACCGACGGGCCCCAGTGGCCCAATCACAAAATCGGACAATGGCGGCTGAATCTTGGGCAAAAGTATATCCGGCCGGCCGCCGGAAAGCAAGCCCAAACCACCCAAGTCCAAACCACCCAAGCCCACCCAAGCCCACCCAAGCCACCTGCAATTGCGAGCTTACATACAGGGCATACCGTTCTTGTGGCGCAATAGCGAGGGAGCGGCAGTCGCCAAGGGGTACGAGAGCGGGCGGCCTCAGGATTTTTGCAGGAACCCCTGGACCAATTCGCTCAGCCGGTCCATGCGGAAGGGCTTGTTGAGGTACTCGTCAACGCCCAGGCTCTGGGCGAAGACCTTGTGCCGCTGGCCTTCGTTGCCGGTGATCATGATGACCAGCGGTTTCTTGCCCTTGGCCTGGGGCGACCCCTTGAGCTTCTGGAGCACCAGGAAGCCGCCCCGCTTGGGCAGCATCAGGTCCAGCACGATCACGTCGGGCTCGTATTCCAGGGCCATCTCGACGGCCTCGTTGCCGTCGTGGGCCAGCAGGATTTCCTGGCCCAGCGGTTCGAGCGTCGCCTGCATCGCTTCGAGGATATCCCTCTCGTCGTCAACCAGCAGGATCTTCTTCGTCTCTTCGGCCATGCCGGAACTCTCCTTAGGGAACCTTCGAACAGCCTTACTCCCCCCCTAAGATTACCGTGGCCGACCCGGTCTGTCAAGCAGACTCGAGGCCCAAACTGTAAGGGCCTGTGTCGGTCAATGGGTGACCAGCCGTCCGGATTCTGTTCTCTGGATCCAAGTCCCTTGACCGGCCGCTGTCCGTGTGCTATCATAATGGTATCTTGGGTCGATCAGGAGGCATGAAGATGGGACAAATACTGGTTCGCAATCTGGACCCAAAGGTCGTCTCGCGCCTTAAGAAACGGGCCCGCACAGGCGGCCGTTCCCTGCAGTCCGAGGTCAAGGCCATCTTGGAGCAGGCGGCCCGGGTGGACACGGCAACCGCGAAAGCCCTGGCCAAGCGCATCCGTAAGGGCTTCAGCGGACGCAGAATGGCCCGCAGCACTGATCTGATCCGTGAGGACCGCCAGCGGTGAGCGTCTACGTGGTCGATGCCAGCGTGGCCGTCAAGTGGTTCCTGGACGAGCCGCACAGCGATGCTGCCCTCGCAGTCCTCAGCGACCGCAACCAACTTCATGCCCCGGACTTTTTTCTGATCGAGATCGACAGCGTCCTCTGCAAGTGGATTCGCCGTGGTGAAATCACCGAGGACGAAGGCAGTCGCATCCGCACCGCCCTGCGCGAGTTCCCGGTGCAAAGGCACAACTTCCTGCCGCTTCTGGACCCTGCTTATGCGATGGCCAACCGCACGGGCTGCAGCCTGTACGACTGTCTTTACGTAGCACTGGCAGTTCTCCTCGACGGACAGATGGTGACGGCCGATCGGCGGCTGTACGACGGGCTGGCCCGCAGTGAGTTCTCGGAATATGTGGTCTGGATCGAAGATGCCGCCGGATAGGGATGCTTCTGGAGCAAGGGATGGACTGGCTGGAGAACCTGTCGCCGCTGGTGAAACTGGGCGTCGTCTTTGCGCTGATGCTGCTGCTGGTCCGCCGCAAGGTGAACGTGGGCTGGGCCCTGTGCCTGGGGGCGGTCATCTGCGGCTTCTGGTTCGGCCAGGGGCCGTCGGACCTGCTGCGGGCGGTCGTCGAGGCCCTGACCAGCCCCCGCTACGTGGTGCTGGTGCTGATGATTCTGCTGATCCTGGTGCTGAACCACACGCTGAAAGAGGGCGGCCAGATCAAGCGGATCGTCGATTCGTTTCTGAGCGTCGTTCGTCGCCCGCGGACCACGCTGGTTTTTTTTCCGGCCTTGCTGGGCCTGCTGCCGATGCCCGGCGGGGCGCTCTTTTCGGCCCCCATGGTCGAAACCGCCGGCCGGGCCCTGCACGTCAGCGACCGCGACAAGACGATCATCAACTACTGGTTCCGCCACGTCTGGGAATACTCCTGGCCGCTGTATCCCGGCATTCTCCTGGCCGCACAATTCTCCGGCTACTCGATACTGTGGATCTGCGTTTTCCAGGCGCCGCTGATGGTGGTGGTCATCCTGATGGGCTACCTGTTCTTCGTGCGCCACCTGAAAGCCAGGGAGGTCGACGGCCGGGCCGCGGCGGCGGGGCGGGCGGGCGATTCCTGCGGCGGAACTTTCCGTGAGTTCCTGGGCGAGGCCTCACCGATCTGGCTGGTCATTGTGCTGTTTGGGGTCTTCAAGGCCGGCCTCTTTGCGGCAACCGCCTGGCTGGGCGAGGCCTCGCCGGTGCGGAGTTTCCTGGTCGCCCTGCCGAAGAACGTCGAGTTGCCGGTGGCCATCACGATAACCATTATTTACGCTTGGCGGCGCAACCGCATGAAGTGGGCGGCCATAGGGCGGGTGTTATGGCGGAAGGACATGCTGGACAACGTGATCATCGCCCTGGGCATCATCGTCTTCGGCGGCATCCTTGCGGGCAGCGGCGCAGCCGGCGACGTTGCAGCCACCTTGCGGAACCTGCAGATTCCGACCTGGGTGGTGGCCATGGTCCTGCCCTTTGTGGTGGGCCTGATAACCGGCATCACCATGAACATGGTCCTGCTAACTTACCAGATCATCCTGTTCATGGTCCACGGCCAGGGCGACGACCACCTGACGCTGGCTTACATCTGCCTGGCCTTTGCGTGCGGCTATGCGGGAATACTGCTCACCCCGATCCACATCTGCATGGTCCAGAGCAACCATTACTTCAAGCTCCAGGCCACGACGACGCTGCGCCGGCTGGTCCTGCCGGTGCTGGGACTGATGGTTACGGGCCTGGTCCTGTTCAAGGTCTATTGCTACGTCTTTCCGCTGCTCGGTTGGGGGCCCGGGACACACCTGATCCCGGCCACCAACCTGGAAGCCGCCCTGGAGGCCGTCCGCCGGGCGAGCGAGTTGGCTCAGTGAGCCAAAAATTCGAGATAAGCGCACCTTTTGTGATATTTTCGGTAACACGGCCTAACAGGGCGACGGGATGGGTACTATAATACAGATAGGCAAGAGCATCGTCGCCACGGCAGGACGGGACAACCGATGCTGAGCATCGAGCGGCACAACGACCATCTTCGAATCGAGGCCCCGGCGAAGATCAACCTGGGGCTGCGCCTGCTGGGCCGCCGCGACGACGGATACCACGAGATCGAGTCGCTGGTCATGGCCGTCAGCCTGACCGACACCCTCGAAGCCCGCTCCGCCGGCGATGCCTCCCTGACGCTCGACGTGCAGGCCGACCCCGCCAGTGCTCCCGCCGACGAGTCCAACCTGGTTCTTCGGGCAGCCCGCCTTCTGCAGCAGACAACCGGAACGGACAAGGGGGCCCGGATCACGCTGTGCAAGCGGATTCCGGCCGGTCGCGGACTGGGCGGCGGCTCGAGCGACGCCGCGGCAACCCTGGTGATGCTGAATGATCTTTGGGGGCTGAGGCTCGATAATGATCGATTGGAGGACCTTGCCGCCGAACTGGGCAGCGATGTGCCGTTTTTTCTGGGTAGCCCCCTGAGCGTCATGAGGGGCCGTGGCGAGGTGCTCGAAGCGCTCGATGATGAGGCCGAAGTTGGTGTGCTGCTTGTTGTTCCGCCGTTTCCCCTGGCCACAAAAGATGTCTACCAGCGGTGGGTCCCCCCCTTGACAACTGGTAGCGGAGGGGCTAAACTTTGGTTAGCACTGTTAAGGGATGGGATGCTTGAAGACCTGGGACGGTGTCTGGTTAACGATCTGGAAGCTCCGGCCAGGGCACTTCGCAGTGAACTACTGGAGTTGCGACAGGCCTTGGAAACTGTTGGGGCGCCTTGTGTCTCGATGACCGGCAGCGGAAGCGCCATGTATGCTTTGGTGGCCGACTGTCAGGCGGCTCGGCGAATGGCTCAGCACCTGCGAGTCAGCGCAGATACGGATGTCTGTGTATTGGCCCCGTGGAACTCGGTGAGACGTTCTGCCAACTAATGAAGGGGGCAGCCATGGAAGTGACCGAAGTCAAAGTCAAACTGGTTGAGGCGAACAGGGATCGCCTCAAGGCGTTCTGTACGATAACTTTGGACCGCGAGTTCGTGGTCCGCGACCTGAAACTGATCGAAGGGACCAACGGTCTGTTCGTGGCCATGCCCAGCCGCAAACTGGCCGATCGATGCCCGTCCTGCGGCGGCAAGAACCACCTGCGGGCCCGCCACTGCAACAATTGCGGGGCGGGGCTCGACGACACCCGCGGCGGCACCGACCGCGACGGGCGGCCCAAGCTGCACGCCGATATCGCCCACCCGATCAACAGTTCGTGTCGGGAGCGGATACAGAAGGCCGTCGAGTCGGCATACCACGAGGAAGTCGAGAGGTCGAAGCAGCCCGGCTACCGTCCGGCGTCGCTTGATGAGGACGATACGGATTACGCCCAGGCCGGCGCCTCGGAGCCCGCAGCGCCCGCTCCGGCGGCCGCCGAGACAGAGGCCGAACAGGACGCCGAGGCCGAGGCCGACGACTCTCAGGGCTCTGCGGAGACGGGAAAGCGCAAATTCGGCGAAGGAATTGTCTGAAACGGCCGAAAGACATACTCTGGCCATTGTAGTTGTATGAGAACTCGCCGCCGGGCGCCGTCGCCGGGACGCATTGGCTGTCGCGGCTCGCTGTCCGGTGAGCTATCTGCAGTGCCGGGGTTTACCTCGGTATTTTCTTACAACCGGCTTTTGGTGGCCCGCAATGCCTACCCTGTCGCGGGACACCTTCGGAGCCGAGTGGCAGGTCGCTGTACCTGCCGGCCGGCGGAGTTGATGCTCCGGCGGCGGAATGCCACGGCGGGCTTTCCCTCGGGCGACGCGAATCTGGGTAGTAAGGAGAGTTGCCGTGGAAAGAACCGGCGCCAAGGTGCTGGTGGAGGTGCTCCGCCAGCAGGGAGTGGACGTCATCTTCGGGTATCCCGGAGGGTCGGTCATCCCGATTTTCGACACCCTTTATGACTGCCAGGACATCCGTCTGATTCTGCCACGCCATGAGCAGGGGGCCGGCCACATGGCCGACGGCTATGCTCGGGCCTCGGGCAGGGTCGGGGTCTGTCTGGCCACCAGCGGACCCGGGGCGACCAACCTGACCACCGCCCTGGCGACGGCCAATTTCGACTCGGTGCCCGTGGTGGCCATCACCGGACAGGTCAAGACGCACCTGATCGGCAACGACGCCTTTCAGGAAGCCGACACTACGGGCATCACCCGCCCGGTCACCAAGCACAACTTCCTGGTCAAGGACGTTGACGACCTGGGGCGGATCCTTAAGGCGGCTTTCCACATCGCCGGCACCGGGCGGCCCGGTCCGGTGGTGGTCGACCTGCCGGTCGACGTCACCATCGCCAAGACCTCCAGGCCGATTCCCGAGAAGATCGACCTGCCCGGCTACAAGCCGCACACCGAGGGCAACATGCGGCAGATCAAGGTCGCCGCCGCGGCCATCAACGCCTCCCAGCGGCCGGTCATCTATGCCGGGGGCGGCGTGATCATCTCCGGGGCCTCGGACCTGCTGCGCGAGTTGGCCGAGAAGTCCAACTGCCCGGTGACCACCACCTTGCTGGGCCTGGGCTGTTTCCCGGAGACCAGCCCGCTGAGCCTGATGATGCTCGGCATGCACGGCACGGCCTACGCCAACTACGCCATCATGGAAAGCGACCTGATTGTCGCCGTGGGCTCGCGGTTCGACGACCGCATCACCGGCGACGTGTCGAAGTTCGCCCCCAACGCCCGGATCATCCACGTCGACATCGACCCCACGAGCATCTCCAAGAACGTCAAGGTCGATATCCCCGTGGTCGGCGACGCCCGCAACGTGCTGGCCAAACTCGTCGAGTTGGTCGAGTTCGTCGAGCGCCAGGAGTGGTTGAGCCGCATCGCCGGCTGGAAGAAGGAATTCCCGCTCGGTTTTGCCGCCGAAGGTCTGCGGCCGCAGTACGTCGTCCAGCAGATCGACGAGGTGACGCCCGACGACGCGATCATCTGCACTGAGGTCGGACAGAACCAGATGTGGGCCGCCCAGTTCTACACCTTCAAGCGCCCGCGGACCTTCCTCTCCTCCGGCGGCCTGGGGACCATGGGTTACGGTTTCCCGGCGGCCATCGGAGCCCAGGTGGCCTGCCCGGACCGCGTGGTGGTTGACGTGGCCGGCGACGGATCGATCCAGATGAACATCCAGGAGCTGGCCACCGCCGTGCACAACAAGTTACCCGTGACCGTCTGCATCCTGAATAACGGTTACCTGGGCATGGTCCGCCAGTGGCAGGAGCTGTTCTACGACCGCCGCTACAGCGGCACCTCGCTGGCCGGCAGCCCGGACTTTGTTCTCCTGGCCGAGGCCTACGGCGCCGTCGGGCTGCGGGTTACCGAGGCCAAGGACGTTGCCGGCGCGCTGAAGGAGGCCATCGCAAGTCCGAAGGTCTACCTGATCGATTTTCTCGTCGAACCGGAGGAGAACGTCTTCCCCATGGTTCCGGCCGGTGAGGCGATTGACCGCATGATCGGCGGCATGTCCTGACGGCGGCCGCGCCCGCGGCGCCCGCCCGCGGACCATGGAACTGAAGCTTCTTTGGCAGGAGACAAGCTATGGAGCGCAAACACGTCATCTCCGCGATAGTCGAGAACCGTCCGGGCGTTCTGGCCCACATCGCCGGGCTGTTCGCCTCGCGGGGATTCAACATCGATTCACTCAATGTCGGTGAGACAGAAATGTCGCAATACAGCCGCCTGACGGTCGTCGTCCGCGGCGACGAGGCCATCCTCGAACAGGTCCGAAAGCAGTTGGGCAAGGTCATCGACGTGATCCGGGTCAACGACCTGTCGGGTCAGAACTACGTCGAACGCGACCTGATGCTGCTCAAGGTCAGCGCCCCGGCGGCCCGGCGCGGCGAGATTCTGGAGGTTATCGAGGTCTTTCGCGGCAACGTCGTTGACATCGGCGCCAAACACATTATGATTGAGATTTCCGGTCCCGAGCGGAAGCTCGAAGCGTTTGTCGAACTCATGCGGCCTTACGGGATCCACGAACTGGTGCGCAGCGGGCGTGTAGCCATGGTCCGGGGCACGGGTAATCCGTCAAGAAGTCGGCGAAGTGCGGACAAACAGTAGCCGGCAACAAGAGCGATTAGGAGAGTTGGTATGGCAAAAGTCTATTACGAGAAAGATGCGAAACTTACGCCGCTCAAGGGTAAGACGGTGGCTATCGTCGGCTACGGCAGCCAGGGGCACGCTCAGGCCCAGAACCTGCGCGACTCCGGTGTCAAGGTGCTGGTCGCCGAACTCGAGGGAACGCCAAACTACAAGATGGCCGTCAAGCACGGGTTCAAGCCCCTCAGTGCCGCCGAAGCCACGCAAAAGGGCGACATCATCCAGATTCTCCTGCCCGACGAGGTCCAGGCGCGAGTCTACAAAGAAGCAATCGCGCCCAACCTCACCAAGGGCAAGACAATCGGCTTCAGCCACGGCTTCAACATCCACTTCGGGCAGATCGTGCCGCCCAAGAACATCGACGTGATTATGGTCGCTCCCAAGGGGCCCGGCCACCTGGTGCGCAGCGAATACGAAAAGGGCGGCGGAGTGCCGGTGCTGTTCGCCGTCTATCAGGACGCCTCGAAGAAGGCCCGCCAGACGGCCCTGGCCTACGCCAACGGCATTGGCGGCGCAAGGGCCGGGGCCCTGGAAACCACCTTCGAGGAAGAGACCGAGACCGACCTGTTCGGCGAACAGGTTGTCCTCTGTGGCGGCGTCAGCGCCTTGGTCAAGGCGGCCTTTGAGACCCTGACCGAGGCCGGTTACCAGCCCGAGCTGGCCTACTTCGAGGTTATGCACGAGTTGAAGCTGATCGTAGACATGTTCTACGAGGGCGGCCTGTCCTGGATGCGCTACAGCGTGTCGAATACGGCCGAGTACGGCGACCTGACCCGCGGGCCGAGGATCGTTACCGACCAGACCAAGGCCGAGATGAAGAAGATCCTGACCGAGATTCAGACCGGCCAGTTCGCCAGCGAATGGCTGACCGAGTGCTCGGTCGGCCGCCCGGTCTTCAACGCCCTGGAGATGAAGGACCGCAAACACGGCCTGGAA
>JAACEH010000051.1 GCA_011682595.1 Anaerolineaceae bacterium | reverse complement strand
CTGCCGCGGCCGCTCGGCTGTCGCACGGCACAAAAGGGAAGTGAGAACTGGTTCTCGACCAAGCATTTCATCCCCTTTGGCGCAGTCAGTTTACACGCCAAAAACCCAGCGTTTCTAAGAGCAAACGCCTTGCCAAGTACCGTACATTTGTTACGTCATACATTGAGAGAGAGCCTGCACGCGGCCCGAGCCTGTGTGAGGCAACGTGACTGCGTAGCCAACTTGCGTACGCGATGGCGTCGCATATATCCACCTCCTTGTCCTTGACCTGGGCATAAGCCCAAGGGGCACTTGACAGACATGGAATCCGCCGATCCCGTGCAATTCTCGTCAGAGCACCTCGTTGAAGCCACAGGAATGACTCACTTGTGCTTATTCTGCCTTTTGACAGACGACTCTTGAGGTCACATCGCACGGCGGGATTCCATCTCCCCTTGATCATGCTAGGTCGTTTTCGGCTGGCACGGACGTCGAATCCCAATTCTTCGATTATCGAATAACAAAGGATGATGGAAGTCGAGGCCAACACGTGGTCATCCGGCAGGCGTGATATCGGGAAATGAGATGCTTGGTGGGGGTCAAGGTCCATAGCAGGCACTGAACACAGCCTCGTTGCCAAGTTGTATCTTGCGAGACAATACTGGTATTTCTTTCTGGAAGAAGCCTTCGCCGCGAGCCGACATGCCAGCGGAATGCCTAATGTCGAAAAAGTCGGGAGACGATGTGACCGATGCTCAGGTCCTTCGGCGAGTTCATCGCTCGGAACCACGGGGATGTACTCAACTAAGTGATCAGCCGCCATGAGGTTCAATGCGGCATATATCAGGTTGCTTGCTTTTTGGGCTGCATCACGAGACGTTGCCGTTACGAAGACCAAACGGCCACTGTAAAAAAGAGGCCCAGGCCGAGCATCTTCCTTGAACACTACGCTCCACCCCCGAGCTTTGAGTTCGTCATCTGGTAGGACGAAGTCACCCTCTTCACATGCAATCAGACTCGTGAAGTAATGATGGCGGTCGCCCATGATACGCAATACTCCTGCGCGCTGCGTGTGCGTAGTAGGAAACGTGTGGGTTCCGGACCTCAAATGTAGGCGAACAGCATGGCACGGAAGCAACTCATTCAAACGCAATGTTGAAGTCGTCGTCGATGGTCACGAACTTGCCGCCGGCGTCGAAACTCATGCGGGCGGCATTGTTCACGGCCACGCCGACCATGGCGTTCTCGGGCAGGGCCCGGGTGTTCATCTTGACCCACTCGGCCAGGATCGCTTTGCGCTTCGCCAGGGCCTCGGCCGCGCCCAGGCCGTCGGTCGCTTTGCTCAGGGCTATTACGTCGAGGATGCCGCGGGAGTTCGATTCGATGCCGTAGCCCCGCCAATCAGTCACACCTTCTTCGGTCCAGTCGTCGAACGGCTTGACGAAGTTCGGGTTGTAGTGCTCGAAGCCCCGCTCGTCGGTCGTGAAGTAGCAGTTACGGTCGGCGTGGTCGGCCTTGTACTCGCCCTTGGTGCCGGCGAACATCAGGCCCTGCTGGGTCATCCTGGAATTGTTGTCCGGAATGACCCACGAAGTCTGCACCCACAGCACCGAGCCGTCTTCCCACTCGATACAGACCTGGTTGGCGTCGTAGGCGTCCGAGCCCTGGCCGGGCAGATATTTTTTCTGGCCGAAGCCGACCACGCGGCGCGGCTTCAGGCCGGTCACGTAGTACCAGACGTCGACGTAGTGCGTGCCGATGTACTCGAAGGGGCTGGACCTGTGGGCCCAGGCCTTGAACTTGTCCAGGGGCATGTACTTCGGCTCCTCGATCCAGGCGTGGCCGTAGAGCGGCTCGCCCAGTTCGCCGCGGCGGAAGCGATACCTCAGGCCGCGGATGGCCCGGTCCAGGCGCTTGTGGTACTCGGTGAAGACGTAGGCCCCGGCCTGGCCCGCCGCCTTGACGATCCGGCGGCCCTCCTCGACCTTCAGGCACAGCGGCTTCATGCTCACCACGTCGTGCCCGGCGGCAATGGCGTCGAGGATCATCTGCGTGTGCAGATGGTCGGGCGTGGTCACGTAGACCAGGCCGGGGGACTCGAGGTTCTTCAGGCACTCCTTGTAGCCGTCGGGAATGTTCTTGTCGGCCGGCGTGGTGGCCGGGTCGGGCAGCCCCTCGAACTCTTCGTCGGGGAAGACCGTCCGCAGCCGCGAGATGATGGCCGAGTTCAGCGAGACGATCGTGATCTGGCCGACGTTGCCAGTTTTCCTTTGCTGGAAGATCGCCGGCAGCGTGGCCTCCTCGCAGATCATCCCGCCGCCGATAACCAGAACGTTTACCTTGCCGTCGAATGCCATGGATTACTTTCCTTTCCCTACTTAAGGAATCAACTCGATCAGAAGTTAAAGTAGAACAAGTATGCCTCGGAATGGTCACCGTTCGTGTAAAGCGACACTTGCCGGGTGCCATGGTCTGCCGCAGGCAGGCCATGATTATCGGCCAACCGCTCTTCACGGCCTGGCCTCGCCAGACCGTGGCACCGCATTACGCACCCTCGTCCAGCACCTCGGCGATTGCTTCGTTGACCACCTCGCAGCCTTCGAGGAGTTGGGCCTCGGTGATGCACAGCGGCGGCGAAATCTTCACGCACGAGACGCCCACCGGGCTGAACAGCATCAGTCCCTTCTCGACGCAGCGCTCGACGACGGCGAAAGCCAGGTCAACGTCCGGCTCTTTGCGGCCGGGCTTGATCATATGCAGCGAAGCCACCAGCCCCTTGCCGTGCACGTAGCCCAGGCGGGTCGGGTATTTCTTCTGAATCCCGGCTAACTCGCGGTGCAGCACCTTGCCCAGCCGGGCGGCGTTGGCGACCATCTTTTCTTTCTTGATCAGCTCCAGGCTGGCCAGGGCGGCCACCACCGGCAGAGGGCTGCCCGTGTGCGTGCTGGTCATCGAGCCCGGCGGGTAGAGGTCCATGATGTCGGCCCGCCCCAGGACGCACGACAGCGGCAGGCTGCTGGAGATGCCCTTGCCGCAACAGACCAGGTCGGGCGTGATTCCGTAGTGCTGGAAGCCCCAGTACTTGCCCGTGCGGCCGAAGCCGGCCTGCACCTCGTCCATGATCAGGACGATCTTGTGCTTCTTGCACCAGGCGGCTAATTTTTGCATGTACTCTTTCGGGGCGAAGCTGGCGTTGCCGCCCTGGTAGGTTTCGGTAATCACGCCGGCGATCCGGTCGGGCGTAGCGCCCTGGGCTTTCAGGTTTTTCAGGAACGCTTCGAAGCTCGTGTCCTCGACCCAGTAGCCGTCGGGGAAGGGCACGTGCCACATGCTGCGGTCGAGGTTGACGATCCAGTCCTGCAGGGCCGGGATGCCGCCCATCATCTGGGCACCCAGCGTGCGGCCGTGGAAGGCGCCCTGGTAGCTGACGATGCCGATCTTCTTCTTGCCGCCGATCTTCAGGCCGTGCGTGCGGGCCAGCTTCATCGCGCACTCGGTCGCCTCGCTGCCGGTGGTCAGCAGAAAACACTTGTCGATGCCCTTGGGCGACACGCGGACCAGGGCCTCGGTCAGTTCGCCGCGCAGCTCGCTCGGAAAACAGTAGTTGTGCAGCATGGGCTTGCGGGCCTGGCGGACCAGGGCGTCGACAATCTCCTTGCGGCCGTGACCGACGTTGGTGACCAGAACGCCGCTCGACCAGTCCAGCCACTTGTTGCCCCAGCGGTCCCAGACCTGGCAGCCCTTGGCCCTTTCCCACAGCACCGGCGGCTGGCCGCCCATGCTCTGCGGCTCGAACTTGCGGAGCCGTTTCAGGATCGGCACCGACTCGGGCACCGGGAGCCTGGTCTTGATTGTGCGGTACCTGGTCTTGACCGGCGGCACCTTCTTTGGTTTGAGGGAATACTGTCGTCCAGCCACGTCATTCTCCTTGTCTCAGCAACAAACGCACCCGACTTGTCCCGGCCTTTTCGCCACAGGACCCCCCTGCGGCTGCGGGCCCGGGGACCGAAAAGTGCAGGAAACCCAACGGCACCCGATTTTTCGGTTTTTCGGTTTTTCGGTTTTTCGGTCAGGGCACTATACGCCACGGAGCGGGGTTCGTCCAGTCCCTAGTCGGCTGATATTCACGGGTTGGCGTTCGGCTCAGCGGACTTCCTTGACAGCGGCGGCGGCGGGGCGATATAATCGCCCTGTGGCTCTTAATGGCGAGGGAAATGTTTGCGTCCATCACTGATGATTATTGCCCTTGTATCAGTCGTCGCGGCTCCCGGATGCGCGAAGAACCCGGGCCTCTCGGACAGTGTGCGGGCTCGCATCCTGGTCCGGGCGGCCGCCGACGATGCCGAGGGGCTGCCCGACTCGTCCCGGAAGAAGACCCTGGTCAAACGGTTGACCGAACTCGGCGACCTTCTCGACGGCCGCGACCGGGCCAACGAGCCGACCGAGGCCCTGACCCCGGCCCAGTGGTACGAAGCTTTCGGCCCCAAGAAGTTGGCCATCTATTACCACTCGACGAGCTTTGTCGACTCCGACGGCGACGGGGCCCGCGACATGCTGGAGGTTGCCGTCGGGCTGGAAGACAAATTCGGCGATCCGGTCAAGGCCTTCGGGGCTTTTCGCATTGAGATCTTCAACTACCAGAGGCACAGCCTCGAGAACCGGGGACGGCGGATCGGCAACTGGTTCGTCCCGGTCCCCACCAGGAAAGAGGTCAGAAGGTTCTACGACAGCCGAAGCCGCTGTTTCCTGTTTCCACTGAAGCTGACCCACGGCGTGGAAACCGAGAAAATGGTTGTGCAGGTGATCTATTATATTCCCGACGGATCGGGCAACAAACTTATCGCTCGGAGAGTGGTCAAAGTTCGCCAGTGATGCGGCCGATAAGAAACTATCCGAGGCTTGGCTCCAGGCCGCTTTTTCAGGAAGGGGTTGGTTAAATGAAACGATGTCTGCAATTGATGATGCTCGTCATGCTGGTGTCCACGACGGGCTGCTACTGGATTTCCGGGCCGTGGCTCGGCCCCGACACCGTCCGCGACAAGTTCGAGGACGACATCGAAATAGGCATGCGCGTCGAGGAACTGGAAGACGAGCTCGGCAAGCCATCGGAAATCATCTGGGATACCGATCCCGACGGCACGATTCCCGAAGGCAGCCGGGCCGGGTGGTGGGTCTACAAGTACGATTACCCCGCCGACCCGATCATCATCCAGGTCCAGGCCGACTACGAGGGCATCGTCACCGAGAAACATCTCGACGATATGGACTCGGCCGAACTGCGACGCCGCCAGAAACCCAAGAAGCCCGAGGGAGCATACCCCGGGGCGCCGCTGAAACGGTTCAAGGAACTTCAGAAAGAGAAGGCCCGCGGCTATTGATGCCGCCACCCGCGACCAGAACACGACGAGGCCCGCCTCGTAGCGACGGGGGCGGGCCTTTCTAATGCAACATGGCAAGGCCCTGCTTCCTGTAGGGGCACCCCTGGCGGGTGCCCGCGATTGAGGGAGAGCCTTGGCATTCTGCGGGCACCCGCAAGGGGTGCCCCTACGCCGTGCACCGCAGGCGGAAGATTCAGACACCGTCGGGGCGGTCGCCCGCGAAAGGTCTTTGTGGGCCGTCTCACTCCTGGGCCGTGTCGTAACGGACAATCGTATAGCCGCTCGCTGTGCGATAGATGCCCATGGCCGCCCTGCGGAGAGAGTCGGGCCTGCCGCTGTGCCACCTGAGGGCCAGGTGGGTGCGGATGGCCGTCTTGCCTTCCGGAAGCGTCATGGCCCCGCGAATCGGCGGCTCGTCGGCCAGGGCCATGGCCGGCGGGGCCGTCGTCCAGAAAAGCGCCGCCGTGTTGGCAGCCGCCTCCAACCCCAACTCCCGAAGCACCTCCGTCGAACCCTCGGGTCCCGGGCCTTCGGCCGGTTGCCAGCCCTCGTTCTGTTGCACCAGCTCCGCACCCGCCTCCGGCAGCAGCGGCAACAGACGCCTGAAGTCGCCGCCGCTCTGCAGTTCGCCCGCCGAGACGATGTGGTTGACCAGGAGCTTCCCGCGACAGTCGTCGCAGACGCTGAACCTGCCCAGCACCGGCGCCCCCGACGGGTCAACCCACCGGGCGCTCGGCGTGTAGACGGACCGGCTGTCCTGGTTGCCGCAGAGCAAGCAGACCTGTTCGCTCAGGTCGCCGTCTTCGGCCATGGCGTCCGGGGCCAGCAGCATCAACCGCTTGCGGAACTCAGCCTCGAGCGGCCCGCTGCAATCGGGGCAGATCTGCACACGGTGCCACGGCCAATGGCTGACCATGGCCCGCAGTTCCGGTATGTCGAGCCGTTGCGGGAACTTCAGCAGAAAACGCTTCTTGCCGCAACGCTTGCACTGCCCCATCATCCGCCCTTTCTTTAGTTCCGGCCTTCTCTGGGATCGACCGGTTTGGCTTCTTCCTCTTTCTGCAGGCTCACCAGCACCCAGACCCAGCGGCCCTGCGGCTGCCTGGGCGGCAGCTCGATAAGCATCTGCCGGCCCAACGGCCAGTCGCAGGTAAACTTCACGCCCCCGGCGTCGGCGGCGTCCCCGGCCTTGTCGCCGACCACCAGGTCGGCCGACATGGTCAGGCCGCAACAGGCCTCCGGGGCAACCCAGAAGTCCATCCTCAGTTTGCCCATGCCCGGCGACGAAGCCGGCCCTTCGACAGTCACGTCGTCGTACATGTCGAAACGCAGTTTCCGCCGAAACACGTGGGCGGCGCCTTTGTCCCGATCGGCCATGGCCTGCAGCCGCATGCTCTCGTAGCGGGTGATCGCCCGTAGCTTGCCCCGGCCCTCGAAGGCGTAGGTGAAAATCTCCCGGTCAGACTCGGGATCGCTTTCGAGCACCTCCTCGGCCGGCTGCTCGCTCAGAATGACCCGGACCTCGGCCGATAGTTGCGGCTGCTGCGAACGGCTGCACCCGGTCGCCGCGATCAGTGCCAGCGCCGCCGCAAGGAGCATGGCCGAGCGGGGTGTGGCTGTCAACACTCTGTGGGCACTGTCAGCCATAAAGACTTGTCCCTTTCGCCGGGGCAGGTTAAACTCTCGGTCACGATGCCGCCGAATTATAGGGAGCCTCTCCCAGTGACGCAAGCAAAACGAAAGCTGCACCGCCGACTGCGAACCATCGTCCCCTTCGGCCTCTTTGCCATGCTGGTCGTTTCGGCGCTGTCGCTGATTGCCGTCGGTTGTCGCCATGACTATTACTTCGGCCCCGAGAACCTCCCCGGGCGGGCCGCGTGCATCTACTGGACCTGGAAGGACTTCGACCGCCGGTCGGCGCTGCAGCCGGCCGCGCCGCCGATCGGCCGTTGGAAAGAATTCCTGAAGGCCTCGCGGTCGCACAGGGTGCTGATTTACGATTTCCAGTTCCTGGAAGGCCACCCCGAGGTCGTTGACCAGACCTGGCGGGACGCCGCGCCGCCGAAGGTTACCGAGGCCGGATGGGTGGGCTACAGGTCGGCCGGCCGATGGCACGCCGTGCACCAGCGCCTGGCGCCCGGGGCCCTGTCGCTGTTTTTCCTCCGCCTGCCCGCCGGCGACAAGATCGATAACGCCGATCCCGAGGCCTGGCGATTCCCGGTCGGCACGGAGATAGTCCAGATGCTCTATCGCCGCAGGCCAGGCGCCGCTTACGACGCCCCCGGGTCCGACATCGCCCAAAGGGCAGTCCTGGTCGAATGGCGGCGCATGCGCATGGCCGGCGACCAGCGGGGCCAACTGCTGGCCGACGGGACGCGGAGCGACTGGGTCTATGAGTCGGCGGTCCGCGACCCGGCCGGCGCCACCTGGCGGCGAACCCGCGAGGACGACCGCGACGTCAAGTGGGTCCGCATGGGCAAGCGCGGCCGGCTTTTCAAGTGGCCGGTCATCCGCCCGCGCACCTGTGCCGAGTGTCACAGCATGGCCGGCCGGTCGCCGCTGGACGGCCCGCGGGGCGGCAACGAGGTCTACTCCATCGGCGACCTCCGGGAGATCGCCTGGTCGGGCCAGTCGAAGTGGTTCGCCCCGATGTTGAAATACCCTCTGGGGCCTGCGGCGCTCAGTGCCGCCGAGCGACAGCCTCGCCCGGTCGACCCCGTCGTGCGGCGCGACACCTACCTTCATGCCCTGGCCCTGCAGCGCAACCAGAACGTCCTGCGAACCCGCGTCCAGCAGATGACGCTCGACCACAGCCCCTTTCCTTCCGGCGACCCGGCCACCATTGGCCGCGGCAAGGAGATTTACCTGACCCAGTGCGCCGCCTGCCATGGTGGAGGCCCGCGGCCGCGGACGGCTGGCCCTGCGCAACCCCGCCCCGCCGTCGATTGCCGGAGCCAGTCCCAAACGGATCATCAAGGTCCTTCGCCGGGGTCGCCGCACGATGCCCAACTTCGCCCGCACCCTCCCCGGCGACGAACAATGGCGCCTGGTCGAGTATCTTCAAACGCTCAAGAAGTAGTGATATTGTCGAGTGCGGGGTTGCTTTGAAGTCATGTTGGTTGCAGGCCGTGGCCGCTGCCGATATACAATACCGGGACTCGGCGGTATAATAAACAGCAGTAGTATGCTGTAGATGAGAGGGACGAGCCATGAAGGCTAATCTTAATCCAGACAAAGCCCGGATCGCTGAATTCTGTCGCAAGAACCACATTCGCCGCTTGTCACTGTTTGGTTCGGTTCTGAGCGATGACTTTGGCGTCGACAGTGATGTCGATGTTCTGGTGGAGTTCGAGGAGGGCCACGTTCCGGGGCTGGCCTTCTTCGCGATGGAAGAGGAACTGTCGCGACTCATCGGGCGAAAGGTCGACCTGAACACGCCCCAGTTCCTGAGTCCTTATTTCCGAAACAGGGTCCTGGCCGAAGCCGAGGTGCAGTATGTCGAAGCATCCTGACAACATGCGCGTGCGGCACATGTTGGATCATGCCCGGGAAGCGGTCGCCCTGGTCCAGGGCCGAAGACGCGAAGACCTCGATGCCGACCGCGTTCTCAGTCTGGCCCTGGTTCGGTTGCTCGAAATCATCGGCGAAGCAGCAGGACGCATCTCGATGGGGTTCCAACAGAAACATGGTGCCATTCCCTGGTCGCAGATCGTGAGCCTGCGCAACAGACTTATTCATGGCTACGACTCCGTCGACATGGATATTCTCTGGGAGATCCTGAGCCGCGACCTTCCCACGCTGATCGAAGCCCTCGAACCCACGATCGAAAAGCAAGACGAGGCATAGGGCGAAACCACAATTCTGGGCGTGTTGCATTGCGTCCGTACCGTCGGTGCTGCCGATGCTGCGAATTCCATCCTTTTTCGGGTTCCCCCTCGGCGATTGAGGCCATCGGTCCGCCGCTGAAATGCCGATAAACATCCTTAACCTCGGCTTCCGGCCGTCTCAAGCGGAACCATTTGCCTGGCG